>NZ_JBEAII010000044.1:0-87296 GCF_040064515.1 Klebsiella sp. CN_Kp104
TGCCAGGCATCAAATAAAACGAAAGGCTCAGTCGGAAGACTGGGCCTTTTGTTTTATCTGTTGTTTGTCGGTGAGTGCTCTCCGGAGCAGGACAAATCCGCCGGGAGCGGATTTGAACGTTGCGCAGCAACGGCCCGGAGGGTGGCGGGCAGGACGCCCGCCATAAACTGCCAGGCATCAAACAAGAAGAACCCCGTACCGGAAGGTGCGGGGTTTTTTGCTGTGTGGCGTCTATCTCCCCGGTGGCGCTGCGCTTACCGGGGCTACCGATTGTTCCCCGGCCTGCACCGCCTCCGGGGAAATCCCGCGCCCTATTCCGAAACTTGATACGGAGCGTCTAAAGTCTCCTGTCAGCTGTTATTATCCTCTCAGGATCTTGCTGAAACAGGAAAGGATGCGTGACCATCTTATATATCTCGTTGTATAAAAATCGAATGACCGTACGCAACCTCGATGATAGCCGCGAATACAGTGGCAGCGGGGCATTTAGCAATCAACGTCTCCTCGTGGCACAGTTTTTTGCCGCGCATGACGTCTTATATCCCCTGATCCAACAACAAAAAGGCGAAAACTGGCTGGCGCGTTTGCTGAAAAGGAAGCGCTTTCGCATTCTGGTCGATGCCATGGAGTTAAATGAAGGAGGGTTATCACAAGTCGAAGAGCGCGCAATAATGGAAATGGTTGCCAGCGCCGTATCAATGCGTTACCGCCAGCTTGAAGTTCGCTGCAGCAGCCATGTACGCAATGATGTTGAAGTTCGTGCGTTGCTGGCTAATTCCACGCTCTGACGGCTGTTGTCGATATTGAAACTTTCTCACCTTCCGCTTGCAGACTCGACATTTTGTTTATTCCTGGTTATTGTCAGCTATCTGGATGTCTAAACGTTTATACGTATGTAATGAGGTGATACAGCTATGCCAATTCGGGTGCAGGACGAGCTACCGGCCGTCAATTTCTTGCGCGATGAAAACGTCTTCGTGATGACCACATCGCGTGCTACAACTCAGGAAATCCGCCCGCTGAAGGTGTTAATTCTCAATCTGATGCCCAAGAAGATCGAGACGGAGAATCAGTTCCTGCGGCTGCTGTCGAACTCGCCGCTGCAGGTTGATATCCAGCTGCTACGCATCGATGCGCGTGAGTCGCGTAATACGCCAACGGAGCACCTGAATAACTTTTACTGCAATTTCGAAGATATTCGCGAGCAGAACTTCGATGGTCTGATTGTTACCGGTGCGCCGTTGGGGCTGGTCGAGTTTAACGATGTTGCCTACTGGCCGCAGATTAAACAGGTACTGGAGTGGGCTAAGGATCACGTCACGTCAACGCTATTTGTCTGTTGGGCGGTACAGGCGGCACTGAATATTCTGTATGGCATCCCCAAGCAAACTCGTACCGAAAAGATCTCTGGCGTTTATGAACATCATATTTTGCACCCGCATGCGCTGCTGACTCGCGGGTTTGATGACACCTTCCTTGCGCCTCATTCGCGCTATGCCGACTTCCCGGCCGGGCTGATTCGTGACTACACTGACCTCGATATTCTTGCTGAAACCGAAGATGGCGATGCCTATCTGTTCGCCAGCAAAGACAAGCGTATCGCTTTTGTTACCGGTCACCCTGAATACGATCCGCATACCCTGGCAAGTGAATACTTCCGCGATCTGGAGGCAGGTTTAGCGCCACAGCTTCCGGACAACTACTTCCCGAATAACGATCCAAACAATAAACCGCGGGCGACCTGGCGCAGTCATGGCAATCTCCTGTTTGCTAACTGGCTTAACTATTACGTCTACCAAATCACACCATACGATCTGCGTCATATGAATCCAACGCTGGATTAATCTACCAGCGCGTACGATCCTAAAGCGTTTCAGCATCTCGCCTCAGGCACCTTCGGGTGCCTTTTTTATTTCCGAAAATCACTTCCCCTTCTATTTAAACTTTAATTTCTTTGTTATCAAGATGTTGTATAAATTTTAAATTGAAAATGGAAATTGTTTTTGATTTTGGAAAATTCTTGAGTAGTCTTAATTGTGCTGAGCGAAAAGCAGACAACGATCTTTCGTTCGCGCTACCAGGATCAAACAAGAGGAGCTGCACAATGACGCACCAGGCGACAATGACCGATGAACTGGCCTTCAGCCAGCCTTATGGCGAGCAGGAGAAGCAAATTCTGACTGCGGAAGCGGTGGAGTTCCTGACGGAACTGGTGAGCCGCTTTATGCCTGAGCGTAATCAACTGTTGGCGGTACGCGTCCAGCAACAGCAGGCCATTGATGAGGGTAATCTTCCTGATTTTATTTCGGAAACGGCTTCCATTCGGAATGGTGACTGGAAGATACGAGGTATTCCGGCCGATTTACAGGACCGCCGCGTAGAAATTACCGGTCCGGTAGAACGCAAGATGGTAATTAACGCCCTGAATGCTAACGTTAAAGTCTTTATGGCTGATTTCGAAGACTCGCTGGCGCCGGATTGGCACAAAGTCATTGATGGCCAAATCAATCTGCGCGATGCGGTCAACGGCACCATCAGCTACACCAACGAAGCGGGGAAAATTTATCAGTTGCAGCCCGATCCGGCGGTTCTGGTCTGCCGCGTTCGCGGCCTGCATCTGCCGGAAAAACACGTTACCTGGCGTGGTGAGGCGATTCCCGGCAGTCTGTTCGATTTTGCGCTCTATTTCTTCCACAACTACCAGGCACTGCTGGCGAAAGGGAGCGGCCCCTATTTCTATCTGCCGAAAACCCAGTCCTGGCAAGAGGCGGCATGGTGGAGCAAAGTCTTCAGTTTCACCGAAGATCGTTTTGAACTGCCGCGCGGCACCATTAAGGCTACTTTGCTGATTGAAACACTGCCGGCAGTGTTCCAGATGGATGAAATCCTGCATGCGCTGCGCGACCATATTGTTGGCCTGAACTGCGGGCGCTGGGACTATATCTTCAGCTATATCAAGACGCTGAAAAATCACCCCGATCGTGTCCTGCCGGATCGCCAGGTGGTGACGATGGATAAACCTTTCCTGAGCGCCTATTCACGCCTGCTGATTAAGACTTGCCATAAGCGCGGCGCCTTCGCGATGGGCGGTATGGCGGCGTTTATCCCGAGCAAAGACGCCGAGCGCAATCGTCAGGTGCTGAATAAAGTCACCGCCGATAAAGAGCTGGAGGCTAACAATGGCCACGATGGCACCTGGATTGCGCATCCGGGACTGGCGGATACGGCAATGGATGTCTTTAACCGCGTACTGGGTGAACATCCTAACCAGCTGTTTGTTACCCGCAATGACGACGCGCCGATTACCGCCGAGCAGTTGCTGGCTCCCTGCGAGGGCGAGCGTACTGAAGCCGGCATGCGCGCCAATATCCGCGTGGCGGTGCAGTACATCGAGGCCTGGATCTCCGGCAACGGCTGCGTACCGATTTACGGCCTGATGGAAGATGCGGCGACGGCTGAGATTTCGCGTACCTCTATCTGGCAGTGGATCCATCATCAGAAAACCCTGAACGACGGCACACCGGTTACCAAGGCGCTGTTCCGCCAGTGGCTGGCTGAAGAGCTGATGGTGATTCAGGAAGAGTTGGGGGAACACCGCTTCAGCCACGGTCGCTTTGACGATGCGGCGCGGCTGATGGAGCAAATCACCACTTCCGACGAACTGATCGACTTCTTGACGTTGCCAGGTTACCGCCTGCTGGCGTAATTCACCCCATCACAATATGGAGCATCTGCACATGAAAACCCGTACCCAACAAATCGAAGAATTAAACAAAGAGTGGACGAACCCGCGCTGGGAAGGCATTACCCGCCCATACAGCGCGGAAGAGGTGGTGAAGTTACGCGGCTCGGTGAACCCGGAATGCACGCTGGCGCAGCTTGGCGCGGCGAAAATGTGGCGTCTGCTGCATGGTGAAGCGAAAAAGGGTTATATCAACAGCCTTGGCGCGTTAACCGGCGGCCAGGCGCTGCAGCAGGCGAAGGCGGGCATTGAAGCCATCTACTTGTCTGGCTGGCAGGTCGCCGCCGACGCCAACCTGGCCTCCAGTATGTACCCGGATCAATCGTTGTACCCGGCTAACTCGGTGCCATCGGTGGTTGATCGGATCAATAACACCTTCCGTCGCGCCGATCAGATCCAGTGGGCGGCGGGGATTGAGCCGAACGATCCGCGTTTTATCGACTATTTCCTGCCGATCGTCGCCGATGCGGAAGCCGGTTTTGGCGGCGTGCTGAACGCCTTTGAGCTGATGAAATCGATGATTGCGGCCGGTGCAGCGGCCGTGCATTTCGAAGATCAGCTGGCGTCGGTGAAGAAGTGCGGACATATGGGCGGCAAGGTGCTGGTGCCGACACAAGAGGCGATTCAGAAGCTGGTCGCCGCGCGCCTGGCGGCGGATGTGATGGGCGTGCCGACGCTGCTTATCGCCCGTACCGACGCTGATGCCGCTGACCTGATTACCTCGGATTGCGATCCTTACGATCGGGAATTTATCTCCGGCGATCGCACCAGCGAAGGTTTTTATCGCACCCATGCCGGTATCGAACAGGCAATTAGCCGCGGCCTGGCCTACGCCCCTTACGCTGACCTGGTATGGTGTGAAACCTCTAAACCGGACATTGAACAGGCACGCCGTTTCGCCGAAGCGATCCACGCCCGCTTCCCGGGCAAGCTGCTGGCCTATAACTGCTCGCCGTCCTTTAACTGGAAGAAAAATCTCGACGATAAAACCATCGCCAGCTTCCAGCAGCAGCTGTCGGACATGGGCTATAAATTCCAGTTCATTACCCTGGCGGGTATTCACAGCATGTGGTTCAACATGTTCGACCTGGCCCACGCCTACGCGCAGGGCGAAGGGATGCGTCACTACGTCGAAAAAGTTCAGCAGCCGGAGTTTGCCGCCGGGCCGGAAGGCTACACCTTCGTGTCGCATCAGCAGGAGGTGGGTACCGGGTACTTCGATAAAGTGACCACCATTATCCAGGGGGGGACCTCGTCGGTAACGGCACTGACCGGCTCGACCGAAGAATCGCAGTTTTAAGCAATGCCCGGTGGCGCAGTGCTTACCGGGCCTACAAAGGTGTAGGCCGGATAAGCGAACGCGCCATCCGGCATGATGTTGTGCCGGATGGGGGAAAGCGATGACGCGTGGCCTGGAACTACTGATTGCCCAAACCATTTTACAGGGATTCGACGCCCAGTATGGGCGTTTTCTGGAAGTCACTTCCGGCGCGCAGCAGCGCTTTGAACAGGCTGACTGGCACGCCGTGCAGCAGGCGATGAAGCAGCGTATCCACCTCTACGATCACCACGTGGGTCTGGTGGTAGAACAGCTGCGCTGTATTACCGAAGGGAAAAGTACCGACGTCGATTTTCTTCTGCGGGTGAAACAGCAGTACACCCAACTTTTGCCGGATTACCCTCGCTTTGAAATTGCGGAGAGCTTTTTCAACTCGGTCTACTGCCGACTGTTTGACCACCGCTCGCTGACCCCCGAGCGGCTCTTTATTTTCAGCTCCCAGCCGGAACGGCGTTTTCGCACGATTTCGCGACCTCTGGCGAAGGACTTTTATCCCGAACGCGGCTGGGAATACCTGATGTATAACCTGCTTGCCGATTTGCCGCTGCGCCTGCCGTGGCAAAACAAAGCGCGTGATATCGGTTATATCGTCAGTCATTTACGCGAAGCGCTTGGCGGCGAGTTGCTGTCGCAGTCGCATCTGCAGGTGGCGAATGAGCTGTTTTACCGTAATAAAGCCGCCTGGCTGGTGGGTAAACTGATTACGCCGATGGCGACGCTGCCGTTCCTGCTGCCGATACATCGTAGCGATGACGGTCAGCTGTTTGTGGATACCTGCCTGACGACCCACGCCGAGGCGAGTATCGTCTTTGGTTTCGCCCGCTCCTATTTCATGGTTTACGCGCCGCTGCCCGCGGCGCTGGTTGAATGGCTGCGCGAGATTCTGCCGGGAAAAACTACCGCCGAGCTATATATGGCGATTGGCTGTCAGAAGCATGCTAAAACGGAAAGTTATCGCGAGTACCTGCACTATGTTACCCGCAGCGATGAGCAGTTTATTGAAGCGCCAGGCATCCGAGGGATGGTGATGTTGGTCTTTACCCTGCCGGGATTCGACCGGGTATTTAAGGTGATTAAAGACCGCTTTGCGCCGCAAAAAGAGATGACTGCCGCCCACGTCCGCGCCTGCTATCAGCTGGTCAAAGAACACGACCGCGTCGGGCGGATGGCGGATACTCAGGAATTTGAAAACTTTGTGCTCGATAAGCGGCAAATTGCGCCCGAGCTAATGACGCTGTTGCAGGCGGAAGCGGGAAATAAGTTGACTGACCTCGGCGATCGCATTGCCATTAGCCATCTTTATATTGAACGACGGATGGTGCCGCTCAATATCTGGCTGGAGCAGGTGGAAGGCCAGGCGCTGCGCGACGCGGTAGAAGAGTATGGTAATGCCATTCGCCAACTGGCGGCCGCCAATATCTTCCCCGGCGACATGCTGTTCAAAAACTTCGGCGTCACGCGCCACGGGCGGGTAGTATTCTACGATTACGATGAAATTTGCTACATGACCGAAGTGAATTTTCGCGATATTCCGCCGCCGCGCTATCCGGAAGATGAGCTGGCTAGTGAACCCTGGTATAGCGTGTCCCCTGGCGATGTCTTCCCGGAAGAGTTCCGTCACTGGTTGTGCGCCGATCCGCGGATCGGGCCGCTACTGGAGGAGATGCACGCCGATTTGCTGCGTGCCGATTACTGGCGCGAATTACAGACGCGAATTAAAAACGGGCACGTGGAAGATGTTTACGCTTACCGGCGTAAGCAGCGTTTTAGCGTGCGCTATGGCGCCGACAGTAGGCCGGATAAGGCGTTTACGCCGCCATCCGGCAAGGTGCGCCGATCTGCCTGATGGCGCTACGCTTATCAGGCCTACTTAAAATGCCCCTTTGGGGCATTTTTATTATTTAACCCCGCCGTATGCCAACGTGACTTCCTTGGCGGCCTTAATGACCAATGCGCCAAGCTCGGTCACCCGGTCATCGGTCATGCGCGAAATCGGCCCGGAGATGGAGATAGCGGCGAACGGCTCGCGGTGTTCGTCGTAAATGCAGGAGGCGATACAGCGCAGCCCCAGCGCATGTTCTTCATCATCAAATGAATAGCCGCGTTTACGCGTTTGGGCCAAATCTTCTTTCAAATGTACCGGAGAAACCAGGGTGGCGTGGGTGTAAGCGTGCAGCCCTTTCCGATGTAGCAGCGTGGTGACCTCTTCTTCGCTCAACTGCGACAGAAACGCTTTTCCGGCGCCTGACGCGTGCATCGGCAATTTGCCGCCAATCGGCGCCGACATGCGCATCAGCTGCGTACATTGCACCTGGTCGATGATAATCGCCTGATGATCGCTTTTATCCAGCACCGCCAGGTTGACCGTTTCGCCGGAATCTTCCATCAGCTGGCGCAGAATAGGATGGACGATGGCCAGCAGATTGCGGCTTTGCAGGAAGCTGCTGCCGACGACAAACGCATGCGCGCCAATCGCCCAGTGCCCCAGATCGCCGACCTGGCGCACAAAACCGAGCTGCTGCATGGTGGTGAGCAGACGATGGGTCGTGGAGTTAGGTAGCCCCGCCTGCTGCGCCAGTTCGGTGAGCGCGACGCTGCTATGCGATTCAGAAATCCATTCAAGCAGTTTTAAGCCGCGGGTAAGCGACTGCACTTGCCCGCCGGCCTGCGCGGCAGGGGCGGCAGTGGCGGGTTTTCTGCCGCGTTTGGCGGGAACCGGGGTAGCCATGATGAACTCCTTTTTTCTGTATCGTGGAAATGATTTTCGTTTTATTTGGCGATAATGCAATCACAACCAGACTGATCGGAGGAGTGAAGTTGAACTTGTCTCATGTTGCTGCAGGTTTCCTTTTCCGGCAGGTTGGTTTATGCCAGTATGGTTTGTTGGCTTTTTGGTCTGAGTTGAGCGCTGTCGGGAGTCTGTGTGAGTAACAAAGTAGAACAATTACATCAGCAGTTAAGAGAACGCATTCTGGTTCTGGACGGGGGCATGGGCACCATGATCCAGGGCTATCGTCTGAGTGAGCAGGATTTCCGCGGCGAACGCTTTGCCGATTGGCCGTGCGACCTGAAAGGCAATAACGACCTGCTGGTCCTCAGCAAGCCTGAGGTTATTCGCGAGATCCACGACGCCTATTTCGCCGCCGGCGCGGATATTATCGAGACCAATACCTTCAACTCGACAACCATCGCGATGGCGGATTACCAAATGGAATCCCTGTCGGCGGAAATCAACTTTGCCGCCGCAAAGCTGGCCCGCGCCAGCGCCGACGCGTGGACCGCGCGTACGCCGGAAAAACCGCGCTATGTGGCGGGGGTGCTCGGGCCGACCAACCGCACCGCTTCTATTTCTCCGGACGTCAACGATCCGGCATTTCGGAATATCACGTTCGATCAGCTGGTGGCCGCCTATCGTGAATCCACCAAAGCGCTGGTGGAAGGCGGCTCGGATCTCATTCTTATTGAAACGGTCTTTGACACCCTGAACGCCAAAGCGGCGATTTTCGCGGTCAAAGAAGAATTTGAGGCGCTCGGCGTCGAGTTGCCGATTATGATTTCCGGCACTATCACCGATGCTTCCGGACGTACACTGTCCGGGCAGACGACCGAAGCGTTCTATAATTCGCTGCGCCACGCCGATGCCCTGACCTTCGGCCTGAACTGCGCGCTGGGGCCGGATGAGCTGCGCCAGTACGTGCAGGAGCTTTCGCGGATCGCCGAATGCTACGTTACCGCGCACCCGAACGCCGGCCTGCCGAACGCCTTCGGCGAATACGATTTGGATGCCGATACCATGGCGGCGCAAATACGCGAATGGGCGCAGGCTGGTTTCCTTAATATCGTCGGCGGTTGCTGCGGCACCACCCCGGAACATATCGCCGCCATGAGCCGGGCGGTAGAAGGCTTGCCGCCGCGCCAGCTGCCGGAACTGCCGGTCGCCTGCCGTCTATCGGGGCTTGAGCCGCTGAACATCGGCGATGATAGTCTGTTCGTCAACGTGGGCGAGCGGACCAACGTCACCGGCTCCGCTAAATTTAAGCGCTTAATCAAAGAAGAGAAATACAGCGAAGCGCTGGACGTGGCGCGTCAGCAGGTGGAAAGCGGCGCGCAGATTATCGATATCAACATGGATGAGGGGATGCTCGATGCCGAAGCGGCGATGGTGCGTTTCCTCAACCTGATAGCGGGTGAACCGGATATTGCCCGCGTGCCGATTATGATCGACTCCTCCAAGTGGGAAGTCATCGAAAAAGGGCTCAAGTGCATTCAGGGCAAGGGCATCGTTAACTCGATCTCGATGAAAGAGGGCGTCGAACCCTTTATTCATCACGCTAAGCTGGTTCGCCGCTACGGCGCGGCAATGGTGGTCATGGCCTTTGATGAAGTAGGCCAGGCCGATACCCGCGAGCGCAAAATCGAAATTTGCCGTCGCGCCTACAAAATCCTCACCGAAGAGGTCGGCTTCCCGCCGGAAGATATCATCTTCGACCCCAACATTTTTGCCGTCGCTACCGGTATTGAAGAGCACAACAACTACGCTCAGGACTTTATCGGCGCCTGCGAAGACATCAAACGCGAGCTGCCGCATGCGCTGATTTCCGGCGGCGTCTCCAACGTGTCGTTCTCGTTCCGCGGTAACGATCCGGTACGTGAAGCGATCCACGCCGTCTTCCTCTACTACGCTATCCGCAACGGTATGGATATGGGCATCGTCAATGCCGGCCAGCTGGCGATATACGACGATCTGCCTGGCGAGCTGCGCGACGCGGTTGAAGATGTGATCCTTAACCGCCGCGATGACAGTACCGAAAGATTGCTTGAGCTGGCGGAAAAATATCGCGGCAGCAAAGCGGACGATAGCGCGAACGCTCAGCAGGCGGAATGGCGCAGCTGGGAGGTGAAAAAGCGTCTTGAATACTCGCTGGTCAAAGGGATTACCGAATTTATCGAGCAAGATACGGAAGAGGCGCGCCAGCAGGCCGAACGGCCGATTGAGGTGATTGAAGGGCCGCTGATGGACGGCATGAACGTGGTCGGCGATCTGTTCGGCGAAGGCAAAATGTTCTTGCCACAGGTGGTAAAATCCGCGCGGGTGATGAAACAGGCGGTGGCCTACCTCGAACCTTACATCGAAGCCAGCAAAGAACAAGGCTCCAGCAACGGTAAGATGGTGATCGCCACCGTGAAGGGCGATGTACACGATATTGGTAAAAACATCGTCGGCGTAGTGCTGCAGTGCAACAACTACGAAATTATCGATCTCGGCGTGATGGTGCCGGCAGAGAAAATCCTGCGTACCGCGCGCGAAGAAAACGCCGATCTGATTGGTCTCTCCGGGCTTATCACGCCGTCGCTGGACGAAATGGTCAACGTGGCGAAAGAGATGGAGCGTCAGGGCTTTACCATCCCGCTGCTGATTGGCGGAGCGACGACCTCGAAAGCCCATACCGCGGTGAAAATCGAACAGAACTACAGTGGCCCGACGGTCTACGTGCAGAACGCCTCGCGTACCGTAGGCGTGGTTTCAGCCCTGCTGTCGGCAACCCAGCGTGATGATTTTGTCGCTCGTACCCGTAAAGAGTATGAAACCGTGCGGATCCAGCACGGGCGTAAAAAGCCGCGCACGCCGCCGGTGACTCTGCAGGCAGCGCGGGAAAACGATCTGGCGTTTGACTGGGAGAGCTACACGCCGCCGGTAGCCCACCGTCTGGGCGTACAGGAGGTGGAAGCCAGCATCGAAACGTTGCGTAACTACATCGACTGGACGCCGTTCTTTATGACCTGGTCGCTGGCGGGCAAATATCCGCGTATCCTGGAAGATGAAGTGGTAGGTGAAGAGGCGCAACGCCTGTTTAAAGACGCCAACGATTTGCTGGATAAACTCAGCGCCGAAAAAACGCTCAACCCGCGCGGCGTGGTCGGGCTGTTCCCGGCCAACCGCGTTGGCGACGACGTGGAAATCTATCGTGATGAAACCCGCACCCACGTGCTGACGGTCAGCCATCACTTGCGCCAGCAAACGGAAAAAGTCGGTTTCGCGAACTACTGCCTCGCCGATTTTGTCGCGCCGAAGCTGAGCGGTAAAGCGGACTACATCGGGGCTTTCGCAGTAACCGGCGGGCTGGAAGAAGACGCGCTGGCGGAAGCCTATGAAGCGCAGCACGACGACTATAACAAGATCATGGTTAAGGCCATCGCCGACCGTCTGGCGGAAGCCTTCGCCGAGTATCTGCATGAGAAAGTGCGTAAGGTTTACTGGGGCTATGCGGCCAATGAGAACCTCAGCAATGAAGAGCTGATCCGCGAAAATTACCAGGGGATCCGCCCGGCGCCCGGTTATCCGGCCTGCCCGGAACACACCGAGAAAGCGACCATCTGGGAACTGTTGGATGTGGAAGCGCATACCGGCATGAAGCTCACCGAGTCCTTCGCCATGTGGCCTGGCGCATCGGTTTCCGGCTGGTACTTCAGCCATCCGGACAGCAAGTACTTCGCCGTGGCGCAGATCCAGCGCGACCAGGTGGAAGATTACGCCCTGCGTAAAGGGATGACGGCGGCGGAAGTTGAGCGTTGGCTCGCCCCTAACCTCGGCTATGATGCTGACTAACGAAATATGTTTCGTTACAACAAACAGGGCGCTCTTTGAGCGCCTTGTCTCTTTATTGAAGTTAACCCCTTATACTGAAGGGAGGTTTAAACCTCAGGAACACTTATAACGATAAGGAGAAGCTGATTCTGTGTTAACGCTGTTACACCTACTTTCCGCCGTAGCCCTACTGGTGTGGGGTACCCATATTGTGCGCACCGGCGTGATGCGCGTCTTTGGCGCACGCCTGCGTACCGTGCTCAGCAGTAGCGTGGAGAAAAAACCGCTCGCCTTCTGCGCGGGGATTGGCGTCACCGCGCTGGTGCAGAGCAGTAACGCCACCACCATGCTGGTGACGTCGTTTGTGGCCCAGGATCTGGTCGCGCTGGCGCCAGCGCTGGTCATGGTGCTGGGTGCGGATGTGGGGACGGCGCTGATGGCGAGGGTACTGACCTTCGACCTCTCCTGGCTATCGCCGCTGCTGATATTTATCGGCGTTATTTTCTTCCTCGGGCGTAAACAGACGCGCGCGGGTCAGCTTGGGCGGGTGGGTATCGGCCTCGGGCTTATCCTGCTGGCGCTGGAGCTTATCGTCCAGGCGGTGCATCCGATTACCCAGGCCAACGGTGTCCAGGTGATTTTCGCCTCGCTGACCGGCGATATCATGCTGGATGCGCTGATTGGCGCCGTGTTCGCCATTATCAGTTACTCCAGCCTGGCGGCCGTGCTGCTGACCGCAACGTTAACTGGCACCGGGGTGATCTCTTTCCCGGTGGCGCTATGCCTGGTCATCGGCGCTAACCTCGGCTCAGGCCTGCTGGCGATGCTTAACAACAGCGGCGCCAACGCGGCGGCGCGGCGGGTGGCGCTTGGCAGCCTGCTGTTCAAGCTGGTGGGGAGCTTGATAATTTTGCCATTTGTGCACGTACTGGCGGATGTCATGCACAAATTGCCGCTGGAAGAGTCGGAGCTGGTTATCTACTTCCACGTCTTCTACAACCTGATCCGCTGCGTGGCGATGGTGCCGTTCGCCGGGTCGATGGCGAACCTGTGTAAACGCCTGATCCGCGATGAGCCGGAGCTGGATAACCATCTCAAGCCGAAGCATCTGGATCCCTCGGCGTTGGATACGCCGGCATTGGCGTTGGCCAATGCCGCGCGTGAAACCCTACGTATCGGCGACGCCATGGAGCAGATGCTGGAAAGCCTGCGCAAGGTGATGCACGGCGAGCCGCGCGAAGAGAAAGAGTTGCGGCGGATGGCGGACGATATTAACGTGCTGTATACGGCGATTAAGCTTTATCTGGCGCGGATGCCGAAGGACGAGCTGGCGGAAGAGGAGTCGCGCCGCTGGGCGGAAATTATCGAGATGTCGCTCAACCTGGAGCAGGCGTCTGACATCGTCGAGCGAATGGGCAGCGAAATCGCCGATAAATCTCTGGCGGCGCGGCGCGCATTTTCCGTCGAGGGGCTAAAAGAGCTGGATGCGTTATACGAGCTACTGCTCAGTAACCTGCAGCTGGCAATGTCGGTCTTCTTTTCCGGCGACGTGCCGAGCGCCCGTCGGTTGCGCCGCAGTAAGCACCGTTTTCGTATTCTTAACCGCCGTTACTCGCACGCGCATGTTGACCGCCTGCATCAGCAAAACGTGCAGAGTATTGAAACCAGTACGTTGCATCTGGCGCTGCTGGGCGATATGAAGCGTCTGAACTCGCTGTTCTGCGCTGTTGCCTATAGCGTGATGGAGCAGCCGGATGAAGACGACGAGCGGGATGATTATTAGCGGGATTTACGCAGGGTAGCCCGGATAAGGCGCAACACGCCGCTATCCGGGTAATGTTCGCCAAACCAGCCTAGAAACGGTGTCCCGCGGCCAGGGTTACCGCTTCTTCTCCCGCTTTGAACAACAGCGTCGGGTTCGGGCCGCCGAGCGTGGCGTGTCCGTCGCTGACCTGAATCCAGTTCCCCTCCGGCAGGCCAATCACCGTTAATTCCGGCGCCACGACCAGCAATTCGCGAATACGTTGCTCGCGGGTCTCACCCTGATGCCCGGTCGGCAGCGCGTTGGTGAAGTGCGGGTTAATCTGCAGCGGGAACAGCCCTAACGCGTCAAACCCCTGAGGATCGACAATCGGCATATCGTTGGTGGTGCGAATGGTCGGGCAGGCGAGGTTAGATCCCGCGCTCCAGCCGATATACAACGCCCCGCGTTTGACGACGTCGACAATCGGCGCCAGCAGCCCGCGGCTGCGACACTCTTTCAGAAGCTGGAAGGTGTTCCCGCCGCCGACGATCACCATCTCGGTGTTTTCAATGGCGGCGATAGGGTCGGCGACGCTGTGAATACCGGTCACGCTGACGCCCATAGGCGCCATGACTGCGGCGGCTTTGGCGGTGTAATCATCCCAGCTTTGCGTCACCCCGGCGAAGGGAATAAATACCGCCGAACGGCGGCCTTTGACCTGGCCGGCAATCAGCGGCAGCGCATGTTCCATCCAGGCTTTGCCCGGTAGCGTTGAGTTACTAAGTAACAGCAGTTCCATCTTTTCATCCTGTGTAAGCATGTCATTTGACGCCGATTCTATCATTGGCCCGGCGTCGGGGCGCTGATATGGCTCACGGTGCAGATAAGCTGAATGCTATCATCGGGGTCGAAAGCGCAGATGCTAGCCACCCCGGAGACGACCTATGAACAATGAAATACCGCTGAAATATTATGACATCGTGGATGAGTACTCGACGGAGTGCGCAGAAGCGGTAAAAGATTCCGAGCGCGATTGTCTGGCGCATTACTTCCAGCTGCTGATTACGCGCTTAATGAATAACGAGGAGATCAGCGAGGAAGCGCAGCAGGAGATGGCCCGTGAAGCAGGCATTGCCGAACAGCGTATCGACGATATCGCCAATTTCCTCAATCAATGGGGTAATGAATAACGCTATCCCTGTTTTTTATCGCCAGTAAGGTGAGGTATATTTCGCTGTCAAAGGAGAAACTATGCTGACCGACTCATCTACTCGATTAAATAAATACATCAGCGAAAGCGGGATTTGCTCGCGTCGCGAAGCGGACCGCTTTATTGAACAAGGCAACGTCTTTATCAACGGTAAGCGCGCCGCCATTGGCGATCAAGTGAAGCCGGGCGATGTGGTGAAAGTCAACGGTCAGCTGATTGAGCCGCGAGAAGCCGATGATTTGGTGCTGATTGCGCTGAATAAGCCAGTAGGTATTGTCAGCACTACCGAAGATGGCGAGCGCGATAATATTGTCGACTTCGTGAACCACAGTAAACGTGTGTTCCCGATTGGCCGTCTCGATAAAGACTCCCAGGGGTTAATTTTCCTGACCAACCATGGCGATCTGGTCAACAAAATCCTGCGCGCCGGCAACGACCACGAAAAAGAGTATCTGGTCACCGTCGATAAGCCGGTTACCGATGAGTTTATTCGTGGCATGGGCGCGGGGGTGCCGATTCTTGGTACCGTGACCAAGAAATGTAAGGTCAAGAAAGAAGCGCCGTTCGTGTTCCGCATTACGCTGGTTCAGGGGTTAAACCGTCAGATCCGCCGCATGTGTGAGCATTTCGGCTATGAAGTCACGAAGCTGGAGCGGACGCGCATTATGAACGTTAGCCTGACGGGCATTCCCCTGGGTGAGTGGCGCGATTTAACCGATGATGAGCTGATCGACCTGTTCAAGCTGATTGAAAATTCCTCTTCCGAAGCGAAGCCAAAAGCTAAACCGAAGGCCAAAGCGGCGACCGCCGGGATCAAGCGCCCGGTGGTGAAGATGGAAAAAACCAACGATAAAGGAGGCCGCCCGGCCTCGAACGGTAAACGTTTCGCTCAGCCGGGACGTAAAAAGAAAGGCCGCTAACGCCTGCCGCGGGTCGGCGTATTCGCCGACCACGAAAATGTCGCCTCTTTGTCTACTTTGTAAGCCTGCTGTTTTTTCGCCTGGCGGGCTTTCTTCGCTTCCGCTTCGCGCAGCGCCATCAGCTTATCGATATATTCCTTTTTTACGCTGTTCGTTTCCGCATTGCTCAGCGGGCGGCCGTGCGCGATACGCGCGCGGTCCAACAGCGTTTTCAATTCGCGCTGTTCGCGCTCGGTCATCTCTTTTTGTGTAATGCGGGGGAGTGCCATGGTGGTGCCCTCAATCAGACCAGAGAACCCAGTGTACGGCAATAGGTGAATTACCGATAGCTTACCCTTGCGAGAATGCAAAGGAAGGGAAGACACGTCCGGGCATTTTCCCGGACGTATACGATTAGCGCTGGTTGCCTTTTTTGGTCGTCGGCTTACCGGACCAGTAACCCGCCAGCAGCGAGCCGGAAAGGTTATGCCATACCGAGAACAGCGCGCCGGGCAGGGCGGCCAGCGGGCCGAAGTAGATTTTCCCGAGGGCCGCGGCGAGGCCGGAGTTTTGCATACCCACTTCGATCGCCAGGGTGCGGCAGGTGGATTCATCAAAACCGAACAGGCGCCCGCCCCAGTAGCCGCCGAGCAGGCCGATGGCGTTATGCAGAATGACCGCCACGATGACTACCAGGCCAACCGAGGCGATATGCGATGCGGAACCGGCGACCACGGCGCTGATAATCGCCAGGATGCACAGCATGGAGAAGGCGGGAAGGAAGGGTTCCACCGCCTTTACCACTTTTGGCAACAGGTGATGGACAATCAGACCGAGGCCGATTGGGATCACCACGATTTGCAGGATGCTTAGCAGCATGCCCATCACATCGACCTGAATGTGCGCATCAACGTACAGGCGCGTCAGCAGCGGCGTGGCAACCACGCCAACCAGCGTAGAAACGGAAGAGATGGTTACCGACAGCGCGACATCGCCTTTCGCCAGGTAGATCATGACGTTGGATGCCGTGCCGCTGGCGACGCTGCCGACCAGCACCATCCCGGCGGAGAGTTCTGGCGGCATGTGGAACAGCAGCGCCAGTAGCCAGGCGGCGAGCGGCATCACCAGGTAATGCAGAAAAATTCCCGCAGCGACCGGCGCCGGACGTGACAGCACGCGCTTAAAATCGTCCAGCTTCAAATGGACGCCCATGCCGAACATAATCAGCATCAGCAGCGTGGTGACCCACGGGCCGATAGGGGTAAAAGTGGTTGGCGTGTAATAAGCCAGGACGGAGAGCAGCAGCGCCCATAAGGGGAACAGCCGCGTAAGCGTGGCGAGCATAGTGTATTCCTTGCGACAGTGTTTGTTGTGTTGATGTTGTTATAAAAAAGCCGGGTTCGAGCCCGGCTATAGCTATTGTTTATCGCGCTAAGGAATAATATTCAAACAAATTATGCTCATGATGATTAGCCCAGGCTTTCCCAACTGAGACCAAAGCGGGCGAGGTACTTGCGTAACCGGTCGGCATCATTCGGATTGGCCTTTTTCAGCCGGGAGACCGCAAACAACTCACGGCCGGCTTCAGATAGCGAAGCGCTGCGGCGGCAAACCTCCAGCACCGTTTCCAACTGACGGCGATCGAACAGATCGATCTCGTCGATGACGGCGGGAAGAGGATCGTTGATCTGCCAGCTCTCGCTCAGTCGCGAAATTTCCTCATCGACCACATCCAGCGTAATTCGGCCTTGTTCGGCGAGGGTCGCCATGCGGGTCACCGAGGCGCCAAGCTCGCGAAAATTTCCGCGCCACTGGGCCTGCGGCGAACTGGCGAAAGCCAAATAGCGCACGCGCGCGTCTTTATCAAAACGTATTTGCTGCTGTCTGGCGCTGGAGAAACGTTGCAATTCGTACTCAATATTGGGCGCAATATCTTCTCTACGCTGCGCCAGACCGGGTAGCGCAAAGCTCCACATGTTGATACGCGCGTATAAATCCTCACGAAAGCGGCCATCGGCGACCCACTGGCGCATGTCGCGGTGGGTACCAGCAATCAGTTGAAAATCACTGTGCACTTCTTTGTCGGAGCCAAACGGGAAAAAGCTTTTTTCTTCAATCGCTTTTAACAACATCGCCTGTTCATCGAGGCCCAGTTCGGCAATTTCATCGAGAAACAACACGCCGCCATCGGCCTCGCGTAGCAGGCCGCTACGCGCCGCTTGCGCGCCAGTAAAAGCGCCTTTGACGTGGCCGAAAAGCGTCGACATGGCGTTATCGCCACGCAGCGTGGCGCAGTTGATGGCGACAAACTTACCCGCCACCAGGTGGCGTGACTGGCGTAGCTGGAAAATGCGTTTCGCGAGAAAGGATTTGCCCGCGCCGGTAGGCCCGGTGAGTAGAATCGGATCGGTTGAACGCAGAGAAACCCGCTCAATGCGATCGATAAGCTTATTGAAGGTGGCGTTGCGGGTTTCAATCCCGTCCTTAAGAAATGAAACGGACTGCTGTTGTTCACGCTGAAAACGGCTGGTTAGAGTGGCATAGCGGCTTAAATCCAGATCGATAACCGAGGCGGTACCGGCCGCGATCTGCTCGTCGGTGGCGCCTTTTGGCGCCGGGCCGGTCTGCAGCAAACTGGCGGGCAGATAGCGCGCCTCGGTCAACAGGAACCAGCAGATCTGCGCCACGTGCGTTCCGGTGGTGATATGCACCAGATACTCTTCATTGTCGGTATCGAACGGGTAGCGGGTCGCAAAATCAAGAAAGGCGGCATACACCTCTTCGAAATCCCAGGGATTGGCGATGGCTACAGCATGCGGATGTACTTCGGTCTGTGGCGAAACCAACGCCACATCTTCGGCGAGCTGCTGCGCCATGCCGATGTCACGGGGCTGATGCAGTAGTTCCAGCCGATCAATGGGCATTTCAGCTTGTTGGCACAACCCAACCGTTGGCCGCCACTTGCGAAAACGGTTGGCGCGCTTGCCACGTTTATCGAGCACCGTCCCCAGTACGCCAATAACCACCCGACGTTTTCTCATGATTTATCCCACAAGATAAAATTAGATACTTAAGGATAAAAATATATCTTGCCGTAGGCAATCTGAATAGATGCTTAATAAATAAAAGTCATTAATTTTCATTTGGTTAATAAATTATTTTGTTGTTTTACGTTTTTGGCACGCTTCTGGCAATAACTCTATTGTCAACGCGCTGAAATGCAGGGGGTTAAACCCCGCCGGCGCTGTAGAAACGGCGCAGTCCGTTTTTCTGCCGCGTTCCGTCAGCAACTGACCACATAAGTGGAGGGTTCGATTCCCTCATTCATCTCCTCGATGAAACTGGTTGTAAATCAAAATAATAAACCGGGGAACTGCGTGTTTGGCAGTCCCCAAAGCAGGTTGCCGATAATAACGCCGGGCGCCAGGCAAAAGGGAGTTCCCCTGCCGCTTCGCCTTTGCATCCGCGCCTGCTCCATTTTTAAGGAACGAATAATGGCTAAGAAAATGACGATACGAAAAGGTCAATTAGGTCTGCTGGCGAAAGCGGGCGACTACTATCAGGTGCTGGAAGCCGGCGAGCATCGCTTACCGTGGTTTTCCACACCGGAAGTGCTGATCGTCACCACCGATGGCAGCGAAGTACCGCAGGCGTTGGCCGACTATATGCGCCGCTTCCAGCCTGAATGGATCGACCGTTACTGCCTGGCGGCTGATATGGCGGAAGAGGAAGCCGGCGCGCTGTATATCGATGGCGTACTGCAGGAGATCATCCCGCCAGCGACGCGCCGTCTGTACTGGCAATATGGCAATGCGCTGAAGCTGGTACGCATGGATACTCGCGCGGTGCTGGTACCCGCAGAGGTGATGAACGCGGTACTGCAACCTCGGCGCAGCGGCGCGGTAAAAGGGCGTGAGTCGATACTGACGGTACAGGTTCCTGCCTGGCATGTTGGGGTGTTGAAAATTGACGGCGAGCTGCAGAAAGCTCTACCGCCCGGCTTGACTGCCTACTGGAAGATTAACCATCTGCTGGAAGCCGAAGTGGTGGATACTCGTCTGCAGGTGCTGGAGGTCAGCGGTCAGGAGATCCTGACCAAAGACAAAGTTAATTTACGCCTGAATCTGGCGGCGAACTGGCGTTATCAAGACGTGCTGACGGCATTTTGCCAGTTAACTAAACCGCTGGATCATCTGTATCGTGAACTGCAGTTCGCGCTGCGCGAAGCGGTCGGTACACGTACGCTGGATGAGCTTCTGGAAAATAAACAGATGATTGATGAAGTGGTGAGCGCGCAGGTGAAAGAGCGTATGGCGCCATTCGGCATCGAGATCGCCTCGTTGGGAGTAAAAGATATCGTCCTGCCAGGCGACATGAAGGCCATTTTGTCGCAGTTGGTGGAAGCGGAGAAATCGGCCCAGGCCAACGTTATCCGCCGCCGGGAAGAGACGGCGGCAACTCGTTCTTTATTGAACACGGCCAAAGTAATGGAAAACAATCCGGTCGCCCTGCGCTTAAAAGAGCTTGAAACGCTCGAACGCGTCGCGGAGCGAATCGATAAAATCTCCGTATTTGGCGGGCTGGACCAGGTATTACATGGACTTATCAACATTAATGGAGTGAACCATGGCGCATAACGATTATCACCTGCTGACGGCGGAAAATAGTGCGCCGATCAAAATGTGGACCCGCGGCGTGCCGGTAGAGCCGGAAGCTCGCGTCCAGTTGCTGAATACGGCAAAAATGCCGTTTGTCTTTAAACATCTGGCGGTGATGCCGGACGTGCATCTCGGGAAAGGCTCGACCATTGGCAGCGTGATCCCGACAAAAGGGGCAATCATTCCGGCGGCCGTCGGCGTGGATATTGGCTGCGGTATGATGGCGGTGCGTACTTCGCTCATTGCCAGCGATCTGCCGGATAACCTGGGCGGATTGCGCAGCGCGATCGAGCAGGCGGTACCGCACGGGCGAACTAATACGCGCTCCCGGCGCGATAAAGGCGCCTGGGAGACGCCGCCGCAGGAAGTCGATCAGCAGTGGTCGCTACTGGCTCCGCGCTTTAAGCGGCTGACGGACAAATATCCGCAGTTGTTGAAAACCAATAATCATCAGCATCTCGGAACATTGGGTACCGGCAATCACTTTATTGAAGTGTGCCTGGATGAACAGCAGCGGGTATGGGTGATGCTGCATAGCGGTTCGCGCGGCGTCGGTAATGCTATCGGCAACCTGTTTATTACCCTGGCGCAGAACGATATGCAGCAGCATATCGCTAATCTGCCGGACAGAAATCTGGCCTACTTTCAGGAAGGTAGCCCGCACTACGAGGATTACATCGAGGCGGTGGAATGGGCGCAGGATTTCGCCAGGCATAATCGCGAGGTAATGATGGCGCGGGTACTGGCGGCGCTATCGGCCATTGTGACGAAACCGTTTATGACCCAGCAGGAGGCGGTCAATTGCCACCATAACTATGTGCAGAAAGAGCGGCACTTTGGCGAAGAGGTTCTGGTCACGCGTAAAGGCGCGGTATCGGCGCAGAAGGGGCAAATGGGCATCATTCCCGGCTCAATGGGGGCAAAAAGCTTCATTGTGCGCGGATTGGGTAATAAAGAGAGTTTCTGCTCATGTAGCCACGGCGCAGGACGCGTGATGAGCCGAACGGCGGCGAAAAAGCGGTTCACCGTCGCAGACCAGATCCGCACGACCGCCCATGTCGAATGCCGAAAAGATAGTGAGGTGATCGACGAAATTCCGCTGGCTTATAAAGACATTGAGGCGGTGATGGCCGCGCAATCGTCGCTGGTAGAGGTGGTACATACCCTGCGTCAGGTCGTCTGTGTTAAAGGATAAAAAATAATGAGTGAAAATAGCGTCGATGCCGCGATGCGCCAGCGCGTGCGGCGGCAGTTAGCCGACATAGAACAACGCTACCAGGTCAGGGTGCTGTATGCCTGTGAATCGGGTAGCCGCGGCTGGGGTTTTGCCTCGCCGGATAGCGATTATGATGTTCGCTTTTTATATGTTCATCAACCCGAATGGTATTTACGCGTGGAAGCGCAGCGCGATGTTATCGAACTGCCGATAGATGATGAGCTGGATGTCTGCGGCTGGGAGTGGCGCAAAGCGCTGGGGCTATTGAAAGCGGCGAACCCTACTCTTATAGAGTGGCTGGATTCACCGGTGGTGTATCAGCAGGACGCGTCGACAGTGGCGGCGTTAAAAGCGCTGGTGCCGCAGTGGTTTTCGCCGCTGCGCGCCCGTTGGCACTACTATTCAATGGCGCGGAAGAACTTTCGCGGCTACCTGCAGGGTGAGCAGGTACGGTTGAAAAAATACTTTTATGTACTGCGCCCGCTGTTGGCCGTGCGCTGGGTTGAAGCTGGTAAAGGCGTGCCGCCGATGCGTTTTAGCGAACTGCTGGCGGGTAGCGAACTGGAACCCGCACTGCGTAATGAAATCGATGAGCTGCTGGTTCGCAAACAACGTGCCGGCGAAGCAGAGTACGGTATACGACGCCCGCTTTTGCATGCCTTTATTCAACATGAGCTGGCGCGTGGCGAGGTAGCGCCGGAGCTGCCGGATAGCCGAACGGGGCGCGTTGAGCAACTCGATCGCTTGCTGATGAGCACGGTACTGGCGCCATAAAAAAGGCCCGGCTTCTGACGAAACCGGGCCTTTTGCTAACGGGCTTTCCCGTCGCGATTATTCAAACAAATTATGATGCAGCTTCTGCACCACTTTCTCCGCATCGTCGCCCGGCACCAGGAAGCACAGGTTGTGGCTGGATGCGCCGTAACAGATCATGCGGATATTGAACGGTTCCAGTACGCCAAACACCTCTTTACCGACGCCGCAGGCTTTCGACAGCTCGTTGCCGATCAGGGCGACCAGCGCCAGGTTTTCTTCCACTTCGACGCGGCACAGCGAAGAGAGTTCGGTCAGCAGCGCCTGGGTGAGCAGGGTGTCGCCAGCGGAGGTAGAACCTGTGGTGTCCATGGTCAGCGCAATGCTCACTTCCGAGGTGGTGATCAGATCGACGGAAATATTATGCCGCGCCAGAATACCGAACACTTCAGCAAGGAAGCCGCGGGAGTGCAGCATATGCAGGCTGTGCAGGGTCAGTAGCGTCTGACGACGACGCAGCGCCAGCGCGCGGAACAGCGGTGGATTTTCGGTTTTATGACAGACCAGCGTGCCGCCGGCTTTAGGTTCTTTGCTGGAGCCGACGAATACCGGAATATCGCTGCGTACGGCCGGCAGCAGGGTGGCCGGATGCAATACCTTGGCCCCGAACGTGGCCATCTCCGCGGCTTCAGCGAAAGCGATCACATCGATGCGTTTCGCCGCGGGCGCGACGCGCGGGTCGGTTGTGTAGATCCCTGGGACATCGGTCCAGATATCCACACGGCTGGCGTTTAAGGCCTCGCCGAGCAGCGCAGCGGTATAGTCGCTGCCGCCGCGACCAAGGGTAGTGGTGCGTCCTTTGGCTTCGCTGCCGATAAAGCCCTGGGTAATAACCAGGCCTTCTTGCAGGCGCGGCGCCAGTTGTTGTTGCGTTAGCTCCGCCAGCGCGGCGATATCCGGTTCGGCACGGCCGAAACGATCGTTGGTGCGCATCACTTTACGTACGTCGAACCACTGCGCCGCAATACCGCGTTCGCGCAGGATCTCAACGAACAGTAAGGTGGACATCAGTTCGCCGTGGCTCACCAGTTCATCGGTCAAGGCTTCCGAGCTGGCCAGCGAGGCGGCTTCCGCCAGGGTAGTAATGTTTTCCAGCAGACGTTCAATTTCTTCACGAATAACGTTGGGATAACGTAAACGCTCCAGAATATTGAACTGGATTTGGCGCATTTCATCGAGCTTAGCGAAACGTTCGGTGGGTTCCAGCCCTGCCGCTAAAGCAACTAAGATATTGGTAACGCCAGCCGATGCGGATAACACCACTACGCGGGTATTCGCATCCAGCAGCGCGACGTCGACGCTACGGTTCATCGCGTCGAAATCGGCCACGCTGGTGCCGCCGAACTTAGCAACAACTAAATCTGTCATAACAACCTCGTGTCAGGGGGCCTGACTTATTAAAACGATTCCTGAACAACCGCTCCTGGTTCGGGCTGGAAATAACCGGAGCGCTACAAAATGTCTTAATAAGCCAGGCCAAATTAACTCAGCCATGGCACAAGGGAAGAGCGAAAAGTAGGGTGGGCGCAGAGCGATAAACAAACTACGATGTCACCCAGAAGTGCTCCACCTTGTAGACCCGTTCGCCGATGACGCGCATCGGTTCGCGAGTATGAAACGCCCGACTGCGAACGTTTCTGGTGACAACCCAGGGGATTCAGCCCCTGTGGCCGGCGACAGACTTAACCAGATGCCTGTGCGCCTCGGCGTTGCTCCCCCTCACGTATTTTCCCCGGACTGGTTCCTCCAATACGGTTACCTGGGCAACGCACCTCTTCTGGCAATTACTGACGTCTTTCACTATGCCTGGGGGGAGACTGGTCATTATACCCCCCAGCGATACTCTTCGCTGTAGCGTGAAATGCGCGAGCAATACATACCTACGGTTCCGTAGGCAGTTCAGCTATATAAAGGCTTCCGGACGGGTATGTCAACGACAGGGTTATGCGGATTTTTCATGCATCGGCGGATAACAGAAAAAAGCCTAATGATCGCTATAATATGGGAGCTCTTTACCCTATTTCTGACCCCCGTCAACGGCACAACACAAAAATCATCACAATTTTCCGCCGCTGAGGCTACAATCGACCGAAGTCACATTTTTCAAATCAGAAGAGTATTGCTAATGAAAAATATCAACCCAACGCAGACCGCTGCATGGCAGGCATTACAGAAACACTTCGATGAAATGAAAGACGTCACTATCAGCGAGCTTTTCGCCAAAGATAGCGATCGTTTCTCTAAATTCTCCGCCACTTTTGACGATCTGATGCTGGTGGACTTCTCCAAGAACCGCATCACTGAAGAGACGCTGTCTAAGCTGCAGGATCTGGCGAAAGAGACCGATCTGGCCGGCGCTATCAAGTCGATGTTCTCCGGTGAAAAAATTAACCGTACCGAAGACCGCGCGGTACTGCACGTCGCACTGCGCAACCGCAGCAATACGCCAATTGTGGTTGACGGCAAAGATGTGATGCCGGAAGTCAACGCTGTACTGGAGAAGATGAAAGCCTTCTCCGAAGCGATTATCTCTGGTAGCTGGAAAGGCTATACCGGCAAACCGATCACCGACGTGGTGAACATTGGTATTGGTGGTTCAGACCTCGGCCCGTTCATGGTGACCGAAGCGCTGCGCCCGTATAAAAACCACCTCAACATGCACTTCGTTTCTAACGTTGACGGCACCCATATCGCCGAAGTGCTGAAAGCGGTGAATCCGGAAACCACGCTGTTCCTGGTGGCTTCTAAAACCTTCACCACTCAGGAAACCATGACCAACGCCCACAGCGCGCGTGACTGGTTCCTGGCGACCGCGGGCGACGATAAACACGTGGCGAAACACTTCGCGGCGCTCTCCACCAACGCTAAAGCGGTCGGCGAGTTCGGTATCGATACGGCTAACATGTTTGAGTTCTGGGACTGGGTCGGCGGTCGTTACTCCCTGTGGTCCGCCATCGGTCTGTCTATCATTCTGTCCGTCGGCTTCGACAACTTCGTTCAACTGCTGTCCGGCGCCCACGCCATGGACAAACACTTCTCTACCACGCCGGCTGAGAAAAACCTGCCGGTACTGCTGGCGCTGATTGGTATCTGGTACAACAATTTCTTCGGCGCCGAAACCGAAGCAATTCTGCCGTACGATCAGTACATGCATCGCTTTGCCGCTTACTTCCAGCAGGGCAACATGGAATCCAACGGTAAGTACGTTGACCGTAACGGCAACGTCGTGGATTACCAGACTGGCCCTATCATCTGGGGCGAGCCGGGGACTAACGGCCAGCACGCGTTCTATCAGCTGATCCACCAGGGCACCAAAATGGTACCGTGCGATTTCATCGCCCCGGCTATCACCCATAACCCGCTGTCTGACCACCATCAGAAACTGCTGTCTAACTTCTTCGCTCAGACCGAAGCGCTGGCCTTTGGTAAATCCCGCGAAGTGGTTGAGCAGGAATATCGCGATCAGGGTAAAGATCCGGCTCAGCTTGAGCACGTGGTGCCGTTCAAAGTGTTCGAAGGCAACCGTCCGACCAACTCCATCCTGCTGCGTGAAATTACCCCGTTCAGCCTGGGCGCATTGATTGCGCTGTATGAGCACAAAATCTTCACCCAGGGCGCGATCCTCAACATCTTCACCTTCGATCAGTGGGGCGTTGAGCTGGGTAAACAGCTGGCTAACCGTATCCTGCCGGAACTGAAAGATGGCGCGGACGTCAGCAGCCACGACAGCTCTACCAACGGCCTGATTAACCGTTATAAAGCCTGGCGCGCATAAGCGCTGCGCAATTAAGCCTGAATGCCGACCCTCGGGTCGGCATTTTTATTTATAGCCGCCGCAGCAGCCTTGCCGGGTTGCCTGCCCAAACGCCTTTCTCGGTGATGGATTTTGTCACCACGCTCCCGGCGCCGATGACCACGCCATCGCAGATACTCACCGCCAGAATGGTGGCGCCGCTGCCGATAGAGACGTCATTGCCGATTTCAATACGCCCCCAACTGTCGCGGTCGGCATTCGGTTTGCCATCGCGGAACATATCATTAGCGAACATTACGCCGTGGCCGATAAAACAGCGTTGGCCGATGGTGACGTACTCGCAGATAAAACTGTGGGACTGGATTTTGCTGTCCGCACCGATGCGCGTGTGCCCCTGAATCTCGACGAACGGCCCGATAAAGACGTTATCGCCAAGCTGGCAATCATAGAGGTTGGCGGGCTGGTATATGACCACGTTTTCGCCGCAGATGACGTTGCGAACGCCGGTATCGCGAAGCGTAAAAGGGGGAATATTTGGCTCATTCGACATGCTGCGTTCCTCGTTCAGATCTCATCGTATAGTGCCTGCAAAATGAGCAAGGAGGAACGGCGAAAAACGGTGGGAAGGAGGCTGGAGGTTTTCCCCCAGCCAGGAGATTAACGAGAGAAGGCGATGGCTTCGATTTCGACGCCGGCGTCTTTCGGCAGTCTTGCGACCTCCACGCAGGAGCGCGCCGGAAAGGCGGCCTGATGTTCGGTAAAGAAGGCCTCATAGGCGGCGTTGATGGCGGCAAAATCCTGCAGGTCTTTGACAAACACCGTGGTTTTAACAATCTGCCCGACCGTGAGTCCGGCTGCTTCAACGATGGCTTTCACATTTTCCAGCGATTGCCGCGCCTGTTCGGCGATATCGCTGGGCATGGTGCCGTCCAGCGGATTAATCGGCAGCTGACCGGAGGTGATGGTCATCGCGCCGAGATTGACGCCCTGCACGTACGGGCCGATAGCGGCAGGCGCGTCAGCGGTGGTAATAATCATACGGGTTATCCTTCAAACGGTTACATAAAGTAATTCAACAACACCAGCGAGCCGACGCCGCTCACCACCACCCACACCAGGCCTAAACGGAAGCTGGCGAGCGTGCAGATAATGGCGGCGATCACCTTCGGATTCTTTAAGTCGAACTCCATGCTGGAATTCACGCTAAGGATCTGAATGGTGATAATGGCCGGCAGGACGGTGACCGGGACGAAGCGCAGCGTTTTGGTCACCCGCTCGGACATCTGGATTTTTCCGGCCAGGCCGATAAACGAAAATCGGATCAGGAAGGTCACGGCGGCCATACCCAAAGTCAGGGCGATAAAGTAGCTATTATTCATGTTCCAGCGCCTCCACGAACGGCATGTCGGATTCGGCCATCGCTGCCTGTTTACGTTCTTCAGCCAGGTCGACGCACAGCCCGGCGAGCACGCCAAGTACTGAGGCGACGACAATACCCAGGGAGTAGGGCAGGATGACCAACAGCACGCCGGAGACGGCGGCCACCACGGCGGCGACGGTACAGGCCTGGCTTTTTATTTGCGGCACCACGATGGCGATAAAGGCGGCGACCATGGCGAAATCCAGACCATACTTTTCAATATTCGGGAATGAGGCGCCGACCAGCGCGCCGAGGAAATCGGCCAGTACCCAAATCGCCCAGAAGGTGATCATCGCCGAGCCATAAAACAGATACTTATCCTGCTTATTGCCCTCCATCTCTTTGACGGTGGTGGCGTACACTTCATCGGTCAGCGCGTAGGACATAAAGCATTTTTTAAAGAACGATGCTTCACGGACGGTACCGGAAATAGAGGCGCTGTACAGTACGTGACGTAGGTTAATTATTAATGTGGTGAATATAATAACCCCGAGCGTGGCGCCGGTTTTAAGCATATTTAATGCCAGCATTTGCGCCGAACCGGCAATAACAATCGCCGACCACGCCGTACTCTGCCAGACGCTCATTCCGGCGCTGACGCTTAATGCGCCGACAATAAATGAAAATGGAAAGTCGCCGATGCACAGCGGCATAATGGCGCTGGCGCCGCGTAAGATGACTTTTTTATTCATCTGCTATACCTGCTAATTTATAAATAATAGTGTGGGTAGGGTAGGTTAATCAGGGCCTGAATGTTCAGGCCCGTTAAATATTATTATTTAGCGACCATGATGCTGATGATTTCTTTATCGGTGAGGGCCATTGGTTTAATCACCAGGCGACACAGGTTATTAATAGTCTGCTCGACATCGGCGCAGACAATACCGTCATTGGCGCCAGCACAGCTATTTTGCATTGCCATCAGTACTGCCTTAAAGGCGCTGGATACCACAGATGAGACTTTCATCGCACAGCTATTAGAGGCGCCATCACAAATCATGCCGGTAATATCGCTGACCATATTAATAATCGCGGTGTTAATGGTGTTGATGTCGCGAGTAAATAGCCAGGCCATCCCGGCGGCGGCGCCCATGGCGGCGGTTGAGGCCGCGCATAGCGCAGATAAGCGCGTATAACGAGAATGAATTGAGATGGCGGTGAGATGAGATAGAGACAAAGCGCGCGCCAGGGTCTCTTCATCGGCGCCGAGATGCTCTGCAACCACCACTACCGGCATGGTTGCCGTAATGCCCTGATTGCCCGAACCAAAGTTAGACATCGCTACCACCGGCGCGCCGCCCATGCGGGCATCTGAAGCGGCGACGGTGTCGATGATCACCTTGCTTAACAGATCGTTGCTCATCAGGCCGTTTTTCACGGCGTCAGCAAAGGTACCGTTAATGTTCAGGCCATATTTTTTGGTTTTGCCTTCTGCCGCCAGCGCGGAGTTTAAGCGCGCGGCTTCGAGAATAAAGCGAATATCATTAAAGTCGGCGCTATTAATAAATTCGTAAGCCTGCTGTAGCGAAAATGTGGGCAACGTTTCGTGCTGGGCGCTCGCATTCTGTTTTGCGCTTAATGGCTGCTGCTGGCCATTAATATAAAGTTCGACCACGTTGGTGTGGGTTCCTTTCACCACGACGCGACAGTTATTCTCGCCAGCAGAGAGAGTTAAATCGAGATGAATAAAGTCCGGGGTCTCTTCGACAGCAATATCAACGGCATTATTGGCGATCAGCTTCTGCGCCATTTCGACGTGTAGCGGGGTGATATCTTCCAGCGTTTTTAATCCCTTTTGCGGGTTGCCGCCGAATGCGCCAATTGCGGCGGCCAGCGCTACACCGCAAACGGTGGTGCCGGGAATAGTCACGCCCATCGCGTTTTTATAGAGATTGGCGGAAATAAAACCGCTAATTCTGGTGCAAGGCTTATCCAGATATTGTGCGGCGTAGGCGGCAGTGAAGGAAATAGCGACGGGTTCAGTACAACCTAAAGCCGGGGCAACTTCTTGTTTGAGCCATTTTACGTACAGGGAAGCGTTATCGGTATTCATAATGATTTAATGTCCAAAATTAAATTTTATTCAGCTGCGATAATGCTAAGACAAAGGATGAGAAAAATCTTACCCTAATAGCCACATAAACAATGCGGGTTAGAGAAAAATTTTATCTTGTGGCAGGTTTTAAGATATAACTGTTTCAAATAGTAAATGCTTTAAATTTCAGTTGATTATTTGGTTTTGTCCTAAGCGTAACGGATGATTTAGTTAACTTGCTCACAGCATTGCAGGAAGTAAAATTTTCTCTTAGTTGCATTTACCGCGTTGAAGGACCGATGCTGCTCGCAAAGCGAAGTAGATCTGGATCACACTTTTGCGCTATACAGATCAATAACGTTCATGCATTTGAGGTGTCACTATGCCGTCGGTATATCGTCCGCTGGTTAATTTTGTTGCGAAGGCCATGCAGGCCGTGCTCAACCTGGCGCTATTGTGCCTGGGAATTATTCTGGTGGTGTTCCTGGGAAAGGAGACCCTGCATCTGGCGCACGTGCTGTTTACGCCGGAGCCGGTGAGTAAGTACAAGCTGGTCGAAGGGCTGGTGGTCTATTTTCTCTACTTCGAATTTATCGCGTTGATTGTGAAATACTTTGAGTCCGGTTTTCACTTCCCGCTGCGTTATTTCGTCTATATCGGCATTACGGCGATTGTTCGGCTTATTATCGTCGACCATGAGTCGCCGATGGCGGTGCTGATTTACTCTGCGGCGATCCTTATCCTGGTGATTACCCTGTGGTTGTGTAATTCCAACCGCCTGAAACGGGAATAAAAAAAGCGGCCTCCAGGGCCGCTTGACCGACAATCACAAATGAAATTTATGTAGGGTCCAGTAGAGGATTGCAGTGGCATTTGCCCTACTTTTTCAGGGAGAGGTGGGCTGCCGTACCCGGTTGGGGTCGTGTACCACATCCCACCCTCTCTGAAATTTGGGGCGATAAAACAAGGGTCTAACATGATGAAACTTAACCTTTCACCCCGCCCGCCGTCAGGCCGTTAACCAACCAACGCTGAGCAAGCAGGAAGACGACGGTAATCGGAATCGCCGACAGTACCGCCGCCGCGGCGAAGTCGCCCCACAGGTAGTTCTGCGGATTGAGATACTGCTGCATCCCCACCGCCAGGGTATAGCTGTTCACATCGCGTAGCAGCAACGAGGCCACCGGCACTTCGGTAATCGCGGCGATGAACGACAGAATAAATACGACCGCCAGAATCGGCACCGACAGCGGCAGCAGCACCAGGCGGAAGGCCTGCCACGGAGTGGCGCCATCCAGCGCGGCCGCTTCTTCCAGTGAACCATCGATAGTTTCGAAGTAGCCCTTAATCGTCCAGACGTGCAGCGCGATACCGCCCATATAGGCGAAGATCACCCCGCCGTGAGTGTTGAGGCCGACGAAAGGCAGATACTGACCGAGGCGGTCGAACAACGCATACAGCGCCACCAACGACAGTACCGCCGGGAACATCTGGAAAATCAACATCCCTTTGAGCAGCGTCGCTTTACCCGGGAAGCGCATACGGGCGAAAGCGTAAGCGCAGGTGGTGGAGAGGGCGACGATGCCGATCGCGGTAATCCCGGCGACCTTAATTGAGTTCCACAGCCACAGCAGGACCGGGAATGGCGGCGGCGTTACCCGGCCATCGGCGTGTTCGACGCTGAAGCCTAATGCCAGACGCCAGTGCTCCCAGGAGATGGTATCCGGGATCAGGCTGCCGGTCGCGAAGTTGCCTTCGCGCAGCGAGATAGCGATAACCATCAGCAGCGGGAACATAATCGCGGCGATAAAAATCAGCAGCAGGAGATGCGTGGTAAATAAACGTAGCTTCTGCGATTTGGGTTGGACCATAGCCATTATCGTTATCTCCCTTAATCAAACTTCATGCGCGTGGCTTTCAGATTCACAATCGCTAACGCCCCAACCAGCAGGAAGATAAGCGTGGCGATAGCCGCCGCCAGGCCGAAGTCCTGACCGCCGCCGCCTTCAAAGGCGATGCGATAGGTGTAGCTCACCAGCAGGTCGGTATAACCGGCCGGCGTGGTGGTGCCGAGACGGTCCGGGCCACCGTTGGTTAACAGTTGAATCAGCACGAAGTTGTTAAAGTTAAAGGCGAAGCTGGCAATCATCAGCGGCGTGAGCGGCTTGATCAGCAGCGGTAGCGTAATTTTAAAGAAGTTCTGGAACGGGCCCGCGCCATCCATCGCCGACGCCTCGTACAGATCGTCCGGAATCGCCTTCAGCAGTCCCATGCACAGGATCATCATGTACGGGTAGCCCAGCCAGGTGTTGACGATGATGATCATCGTGCGCGCGGTGGTTGGGTCGCTAAACCAGGCCGGTTTAATGCCGAACAGCGCGCTCAGCATCATGTTGATTTCACCAAAGCTCTGGTTAAACAGCCCCTTGAAAATCAGTATTGAGATAAATGACGGCACCGCATACGGCAGAATCAACAGCACGCGGTAAATCGCTTTGCCCTTCAACGCTTCCCACTGCACCAGGCAGGCCAGCACCATTCCCACGGCGACGGTCAAAATCACCGTCAGCACCGAGAACACCACGGTCCAGACGAAAATGGCGAAGAACGGCTTCTGGATCCCTTCATCCTGGAAAACGCGGGTGAAGTTATCCCAGCCGATGGTGACGGTATAACCCGGGCTCAGCTTCTCATTGCCCCAGCTGCCGTCGGCATTGATGGATTGATAAAAGCCGATGTCGGCGTTGGGGCGATATTTCACGCCGCTTTGGTTGTTGGTGAGCGTGCCGTCATTAGCCAGCGCGTACAGCGGCTGGGTGCCGGAAAACTGGCGCAGTGAACTCATAATCACTTTGCTTTCATCCGGCAGCACGGCGGTCAGTTGGTTCAGCGCGGCGCGGTTCTGGGTGATTACGCGTAAATTCGCGCGTTCGCCTTGCGGCAGGGCATCGGCTTCTTTTAACGCCAGCTTCTGCTCGCCGCCAAATTTAAAGGCTTCAGAGAGATAATTTTTACCGCTTTCACCGTCTGTCAGCGCCAGCTGCCACTCATCGCCTGCCGGGTAGAGTGAGAAGTTATAGGCTTTGCCGGCCTGGAAAGAACGATCCATCAGTACCTGTTGGGCGCGTTCGAAGGTGAGCTGGTTGGTGCTGCTGTAGTTGGTGAAGGCGATGGCAATGGTGCAGATCAGCGGGAACAGAACAAACAGCCCCATCCCGGCGAGACCCGGATAAACATAGCGCCAGGCGTAAGCCTTGCGATTGGAAAAGATATACAGGCCAACTGAGCTTAAAATCAGCGTCATGATGGCGAACAGGTACTCCCCCTGGGCGTACATTAAAACAACAAGGTAACCCACCAGCAGGCACAGCAAACCAATCACAGACCATGTGAGTTGCGGGCTTTGCCACCAGTGTTTCTTTTTAACGGCATCCATGGGGATCATCCTCTACAACGTTAAATATCTGTCGACAAGAGTGCCTGATGGCGCTGTGCTTATCCGGCCTACAGGGTGTGTAGGCCGGATAAGGCATTTATGCCGCCATCCGGCACGTGTGCGACGGTATTACTTGGTGATACGGCCCTGTGCATCCTTCAGCGCGGCATCGACGGTCTGACGGCCGCTTGCGGCGTTGATAACCGCGGTACGGACGGCATACCAGAACGCCGACATCTGCGGGATGTTCGGCATGATTTCGCCTTTCTGGGCGTTAGCCATGGTGGCGGCGATACGCGGGTCTTTCTCCAGCTTCTCCTGGAAGGATTTCAGCGCCACGGCGCCCAGCGGTTTATCGTTGTTCACCGCTTCCAGGCCCGGATCGGTCATCAGGTAGTTTTCGAGGAACTCTTTCGCCAGTTCTTTATTCGGACTGGCGGCGTTAATCCCGGCGCTCAGTACGCCAACGAACGGTTTAGACGGTTTGCCTTTGAAGGTCGGCAGCAGAGTGACGCCGTAGTTAACCTTGCTCTTGTCGATGTTAGACCACGCCCACGGACCGTTGATGGTCATCGCGGTTTCGCCTTTGTTGAACGCCGCTTCCGCGATGGAGTAGTCGGTGTCGGCGTTCATGTGTTTATTTTTGATGAGGTCGACCAGGAAGGTCAGACCGGCTTTTGCCCCGGCGCTATCGACGCCGACGTTTTTCACGTCGTATTTGCCGTTTTCAAACTTAAACGCGTATCCACCATCGGCGGCGATCAGCGGCCAGGTGAAGTACGGTTCTTGCAGGTTGAACATCAGCGCGCTCTTCCCTTTCGCCTTCAGCGCTTTATCCAGCGCCGGGATCTCTTCCCAGGTTTTCGGCGGGTTCGGGACCAGGTCTTTGTTATAAATCAGCGACAAGGCTTCCACCGCCACCGGGTAAGCGATCAGTTTGCCGTTGTAACGTACGGCATCCCAGGTGAACGGATAAAGTTTGTCCTGGAACGCTTTATCCGGGGTGATTTCCGCCAGCAGACCGGACTGCGCGTAGCCGCCAAAGCGGTCATGCGCCCAGAAGATGATATCCGGGCCGTCGCCGGTCGCTGCAACCTGCGGGAACTTCTCTTCCAGCTTATCCGGATGTTCTACGGAAACTTTAATGCCGGTATCTTTTTCGAACTTTTTACCCACTTCAGCGAGGCCGTTATAGCCTTTATCGCCGTTAATCCAGATAACCAGCTTACCTTCTTCAATTTTTGCGAGGGCAGAGGCGGAAAACATCATCGTCGTCAATGCAGACAGCGCGAGGATGCGAGCGCCAGTTTTGATTTTCATATACCCGTCCTATTTGGTGATGTGCTCGTGGATACACTTGAGTGGTTTAACGCTGATGAGTTTCCTTTTTTAACAACCTCTTTCCATCCTCCCTATGTCTACGCCCCGCCCGCCGTTTATGTGATCCGTATTGCAGAAATGCCGGTAATGGGCCCTGGAGCACATAAAAAAGCCACCGTTTTTGTCGCTTCGATCACGAAATGACCTTTTGCCGGGAACTTCCGGCGGCGAGAGGCGATTTCTCATCCTCCCGTCTCCTCCCCCATCAAAAACCCGGGGGGTGGAGGATTTGCCAACGTAATGAATGCCGCATAGTCAGCCCATCTTGAATGTGTCTTTAAGTGACAGGTTGTAACGAAGGGAGAAGGGCATGGCGAGCGTACAGCTACGAAATGTAACGAAAGCCTGGGGCGACGTGGTGGTATCTAAAGATATCAATCTCGAGATCCAGGATGGGGAGTTCGTCGTGTTTGTAGGACCGTCGGGCTGTGGAAAATCCACCCTGCTGCGTATGATCGCCGGACTGGAAACCGTCACCAGCGGCGATCTGTTTATTGGCGATACCCGAATGAACGATGTGCCGCCCGCCGAGCGCGGCATCGGCATGGTATTCCAGTCTTATGCGCTCTATCCCCACCTTTCCGTTGCCGAAAATATGTCTTTTGGCCTGAAACTGGCCGGGGCGAAAAAAGAGGTGATTAACCAGCGCGTGACTCAGGTCGCCGAAGTGTTGCAGCTGGCGCACCTGTTGGAGCGTAAGCCGAAAGCGCTCTCCGGCGGCCAGCGTCAGCGTGTAGCCATCGGCCGTACCCTGGTCGCCGAGCCGCGGGTTTTCCTGCTTGATGAGCCCCTGTCCAACCTCGATGCCGCGCTGCGCGTGCAGATGCGTATCGAAATCTCCCGTCTGCATAAGCGCCTTGGTCGCACGATGATTTACGTCACCCACGATCAGGTGGAAGCCATGACCCTGGCCGACAAAATCGTCGTGCTGGATGCCGGCCGCGTCGCGCAGGTCGGGAAACCGCTGGAACTCTATCACTATCCGGCAGACCGCTTCGTCGCGGGCTTTATTGGCTCGCCGAAGATGAACTTCCTGCCGGTCAAAGTCACCGCGACCGCTATCGAACAGGTACAGGTCGAACTACCGAACCGCCAGCAGGTCTGGCTGCCGGTAGATAGCGCCCACGTTCAGGTCGGCGCCAATATGTCTTTGGGCATCCGCCCGGAACACCTGCTGCCGAGCGACATCGCCGATGTCACCCTTGAGGGCGAAGTGCAGGTGGTCGAACAGCTTGGTCACGAAACGCAAATTCATATCCAGATCCCCGCCATCCGTCAGAACCTGGTGTACCGCCAGAATGACGTGGTGTTGGTAGAAGAGGGAGCCACATTCGCCATCGGTTTGCCGCCGGAGCGCTGCCATTTATTCCGTGAGGATGGCACCGCTTGTCGTCGGTTGCATAAAGAGCCGGGCGTATAAGGTTCCCCATTAAAAGAAGACGCGAACCCAGCGCGCAGCCAACCATGCGGCGGCCGACGGGGAAGTGTTCAAAGAAAAGCAATGATCTCAGGAGATAGAATGATGATTACTCTGCGCAAACTTCCACTGGCGGTAGCCGTTGCGGCGGGCGTGATGTCTGCCCAGGCGCTGGCTGTCGATTTCCATGGCTACGCGCGTTCCGGCATTGGCTGGACCGGCAGCGGCGGCGAACAGCAGTGCTTCCAGGCCACCGGCGCTCAAAGTAAATACCGTCTCGGTAACGAATGTGAAACTTACGCTGAACTGAAACTGGGCCAGGAAGTGTGGAAAGAGGGCGATAAGAGCTTCTACTTCGATACCAACGTTGCCTACTCGGTATCGCAGCAGAACGACTGGGAATCTACCAGCCCGGCCTTCCGTGAAGTTAACGTGCAGGGTAAGAACCTGATCGACTGGCTGCCGGGTTCAACCCTGTGGGCCGGTAAGCGCTTCTATCAGCGTCATGACGTTCACATGATCGACTTCTACTACTGGGATATCTCCGGTCCTGGCGCCGGTATCGAAAACATCGATCTGGGCTTCGGTAAACTCTCTCTGGCCGCCACTCGTTCTTCTGAATCCGGCGGCTCGGCAACCTATGCTGACCGCGATCCGCTGACTGGCGAACGCGTTTATGATCATCTGGTACCGAACGACGTCTTCGATGTGCGTTTAGCGCAGATGGAAACCAACCCAGGCGGTACGCTGGAGCTGGGCGTGGACTATGGTCACACCAACGTGCCGGATGACTACTACCTGCAGCCGGATGCATCGAAAGATGGCTGGATGTTCACCGCTGAACATACCCAGAGCATCCTGAAAGGCTACAACAAATTTGTTCTGCAGTACGCGACCGACGCCATGACCTCCAACGGTAAAGGCGTACCGCAGGGCGGCAGCATAAATAATGATGGTTCCATGTGGCGTGTGCTTGACCACGGCGCGGTCTCTCTGGCGGACGATTGGGACATGATGTACGTCGCCATGTACCAGGACGTCAACCTGGACAACAACAACGGTACCAAATGGTGGACCGTCGGCGTACGTCCTATGTACAAATGGACGCCGATCATGAGCACCCTGCTGGAAGTCGGCTACGACAACGTCAAATCGCAGAAAACCGGCGACAGCAACAACCAGTACAAAATTACCCTGGCGCAACAGTGGCAGGCGGGCGACAGCATCTGGTCTCGTCCGGCAATTCGTCTGTTCGCCACCTACGCGAAGTGGGATGAGAAGTGGGGTTACACCGATAGCGGCGTCGCCATGCGCGATACCTCTGGTACCGGCATCAACACTTCCAGCCGCGGCGACGACGATGAGTGGACCTTCGGCGCCCAGATGGAAATCTGGTGGTAATGCAATCCGCATCATGATGAGTAAAAGAGGGGCAGCAGCCCCTCTGTTTTCGGCCCAGCGCGCTATTGCCTGGCTAACGCTCGGCCATAGGAATTGAGGTGATAACAATGAATATGAAGAAAAGTCTCGTTGCCCTCTGCCTGTCCGCCGGCCTGCTGGCCAGCGTACCCGCAGTCAGTTTTGCTGATGTCAATTTCGTGCCGCAGAATACCTCTGCCGCGCCGTCAATCCCGGCCTCCTCGCTGCAGCAGTTGACCTGGACGCCTGTCGATCAATCGAAAACCCAAACTTCTAAAGTGGCGGTCGCCGGTCAAACGCTGAATGTCCCCGGTATCGCCGGGCCGGTGGTGGCCTATAGCGTACCGGCCAATATCGGCGAGTTAACTCTGACGCTGACCAGCGAAGTCGACAAACAGACTAGCGTCTACGCGCCAAATGTCCTGATCCTCGATCAGAGCATGACGCCGTCCGCCTTCTTCCCGAGCAGCTATTTCACTTATCTGGAGCCGGGCGTGATGAGCGCCGACCGCCTGGAAGGGGTAATGCGCCTGACGCCGGCGCTGGGACAGCAGAAAATTTATGTGCTGGTGTTTACCACTCCGCAGGATCTGCAGCAGACCACCAAATTAATCGACCCGGCGAAAGCCTACGCGAAAGGCACCGGTAACGCGGTGCCGGACATTCCGGATCCGATTGCTAAACATACCACTGACGGCACCTTGAGCCTGAAGGTGAAAACGTCTTCGAGTTCCAGCGTGCTGGTGGGCCCACTGTTCGGCTCCTCCGGCCCGGGCCCGGTGACCGTCGGCAATACCGCGGCGCCGGTCTATAACGCCCCGGCCGCTGCGCCGGTAGCCGCGCCAGCCCCAGCAGCCAAAAGCGAACCGATGCTTGACGATACCGAAACCTACTTCAACAACGGTATTAAGCAGGCGGTGAAACAAGGTGATATCGACAAAGCCCTGAAATTGATGAACGAAGCTGAACGCCTCGGCTCGAAATCTGCTCGTTCCACCTTTATCAGCAGTGTAAAAGGCAAGGGGTGACCGTCTCCCCACAATGCTGATGTTTAGGCACAGCCTTTAGGTGCGTCCGCCTGGACGCACTTTTTTTTATCGCGCAGCGGCAACTGTTGCATGCCTGTTGCGCGGATGATCGTATATTGACGTTTGCCCGCCCTCAAAACGCTATTCTGCGCTACAATGCCTGCACGTTTTGTACCGGAGAATCAGGCATGCCACATCCTGCGCTTACGCAACTGCGTGCGCTGCGCTATTTTGCCGCCATACCCGAGCTGGACGCGCCGCTGCGCGACTGGCTGTTGCTGGAAGACTCAATGACCAAACGCTTTGAGCAACAAGGGAAAAAGGTCACCGTGACCATGATTAACGAAGGTTTCGTCGGGCGCGACGCGCTGGCGGGCGAAGAAGCCCTGCTGCCGGAAGAGGCGCGGTATTGGCTGCGGGAGATCATTCTTTGCGCCGATGGCGAACCCTGGCTTGCCGGTCGTACTCTCGTGCCGGAATCGACGCTATGCGGCCCGGAATTAGCCCTGCAGCAGTTGGGGCAGACGCCGCTGGGCCGGTATCTGTTTACGTCGTCGACGTTAACCCGTGATTTTATTGAGATTGGCCGTAGTGCACAGCTGTGGGGGCGACGTTCCCGTCTCCGGCTGAGCGGCAAACCGCTGCTGCTGACAGAGCTTTTTCTGCCTGCATCGCCATTGTATTAAGAGGAAGAGAAAATGGAGTGGAGTCTGACGCAGAATAAGCTGTTGGCGTTTCACCGCCTGATGCGTACTGACAAACCAATCGGCGCGCTATTGCTGCTGTGGCCGACGCTGTGGGCGTTATGGGTGGCTTCGCCCGGGGTGCCGCCGCTGTGGATTCTGGCGGTATTTGTCGCTGGCGTCTGGTTGATGCGCGCCGCCGGCTGCGTCGTGAATGACTATGCCGACCGTAAATTTGATGGTCACGTTAAGCGTACGGCTCGCCGGCCGTTACCAAGCGGTGAGGTCACGGAAAAAGAGGCGCGCATATTATTCGCGGTGCTGGTGGGGCTCTCCTTCCTGTTGGTGTTGACGCTCAATACCATGACCATCCTGCTGTCGGTCGCGGCGCTGGCGCTGGCCTGGGTCTACCCCTTTATGAAGCGCTACACCCATCTGCCGCAGGTGGTGCTGGGCGCGGCCTTTGGTTGGTCGATCCCGATGGCGTTCTCGGCGGTAAGTGAAGCGCTGCCGCTCAGCTGCTGGCTGATGTTCCTCGCCAATATTTTGTGGGCGGTAGCCTACGACACCCAGTACGCGATGGTCGATCGCGACGATGATGTCAAAATCGGCATTAAGTCGACGGCGATCCTATTCGGCGAAAACGATCGTTTGATTATCGGTATTCTGCAGGTTGCCGTGCTGGTATTGATGGGAGCGATAGGCTGGCTGAATGGGCTGAACTGGGCGTTTTACTGGTCGCTGTTTATCGCGGCAGGACTGTTTGTCTGGCAGCAGAAACTTATCTTCAAGCGCGAACGCGATAACTGCTTCAAAGCGTTTATGAATAATAACTACGTTGGACTGGTGCTGTTTCTCGGTCTGGCGATGAGTTACCTGCAGTAAATCCTTCTGTTCCCCGACTCGCGCCGCGAGCCGGGGAACAGAAGCCGCAACGTTATGCGTCGTCCTGAGCGGCGCTTTCAATCGTCAAACGTACATCCGACGTAATCAAATCCGCCAGCATCTGGTAGACCTTCAGGGTTTCTGCCGGCTCGGCATCGCCGGTATCGCTGATGTAGCCTTCGTCACGCAGGGTCAGCACCAGAGTACTGAACACCGCCTTATCGAAGAACTCCGGCGCGTTGATACCGTGCAGTACCGACAGACGCTGCGCCATGGTGCGGCTTTCTTTTTCCAGCGTACTGCGGTTGATGGACGGGTTGGCGCTCAACAGCCAGAAGGTGATCGCGTAGCGCTGTAACGTCTCGCGCGCGCCGGCGGCCAATAGCTGCAGGGAACGAGAGTGGGCCGGGTTGACGCTCATCTCATCGCCATTCAGCACCACCAGCCCCTGACGCTGCATCTCTGCCATCAGCGCATCGATAACGCCCGCCAGTTCTTCTTTTTCCCAGCGCAGGAACAGTTCGGCTTTCAGGAACGGATAGAACATCTCGACATGACGCAGCACTTCGCTACGTGAGATGCGGCGATGCTGGGTCACGATAGCGGCCAGCAGCGACGGCATCACCAGCATATGGGCGATGTTGTTGCGATAGTAGGTCATCAGCACCGCCTGCTCGCGCGGCAGGATGATGATATCGCCGATGGTGTCTTTCTCGACTTCGAACTTGTTCATCTGCAGCGCGTGGTCGATAAGCTCGCTGGCGGAAGCCGTCGGCGCGGTCGAATCGGTGGAGTACGGCACGTTACGCAGCAGGTCGAGGTAGCAATCCAACTGTTGGGTTAGCTGCTCACGGGTCAAAGAACGCTGACGTGACGCCAGAAGCGCCGTACAGCACAGGTTCATGGCGTTAGCTGCCCCGGCATTGTTGATGCGCACCATCAGATCGGCGGCGATATTATTCACCGTCGGCGTCAGCCAGGAAGGGCGGACGGCTTCGATAGGATCGATGGCTTCGCGCCATTCCGGCACGTGCTGATTGAGATAGGTCATCAGTGGCAGCGGTTCACCGAAGTTAACGTAGCCCTGGCCAAGATTACGCAGCTTACTGAGGCCGCGCATCATCTGCGGCAGGCTCTCTTTTTCTTTTGTCGCGCCGCGCAGCTCTTTGGCGTAGGTACCCACTTCCATCACGTGCTCGTAGCCGATATAAATCGGCACCAGCGTGATGGGGCGGCTACCGCCGCGCAGCATCGCCTGGATAGTCATCGACAGGGTGCCGGTTTTCGGATCCAGCAGACGGCCGGTACGGGAACGCCCGCCTTCGACAAAGTATTCCACCGAATAACCACGGCTGAACAGCTCGCCAAGATATTCGCGGAATACCGTGGAGTAGAGCTTGTTGCCCTTAAAGGTACGGCGAATAAAGAAAGCGCCCAGGCGGCGGAAAATCGGCCCAGCCGGCCAGAAGTTGAGGTTTATGCCGGCAGCGATATGCGGCGGCACCAGACCCTGATGATAGAGCACATAGGAGAGCAGCAGGTAGTCCATGTGACTACGGTGACAAGGCACATAGACAATCTCATGGCCGTCATGCGCCAGCTGGCGTACGCGCTCGGCATTGTGCACGTTAATCCCCTGGTACAGACGGTTCCAGGTAAAGCCCAGAATACGGTCAGTCAGGCGGATCATTTCATAAGAGAAGTTAGCGGCAATCTCTTCCATCAGCGCAATGGCGTTCTGCTGGGCCTTCTCGTGAGAAATCTTCTTGCTGCGCGCTTCATCTTCTACCGCGCGGGCGATAGCTTTCGACGCCAGCAGCTTGTTGAAGAGATCCTGACGGGCAGGGAGGCGCGGGCCGACGGCGGCCAGACGTTGACGGGCGAAGTGCATACGCGCCACGCGGGCCAGCTTCTGGGCGATGATTTTATCGGTACCGTGCTCATCCGCCATGCGGCGCAGAGAGACCGACGGCGAGAAACGCACGAAGCTATCGCGGCCAAGCCAGGAAACGGCGAAGAATTTCTGAATACCGTTAAGCATCCGCAGCGGCGGATTCTCTTCGCCTTTTTCACGACCCGGCGCGCGGCCGAACATGACCGACACCGGTACCATTTGCACGTCGAGGTCGGGATGGTTACGGTGGAGATCCAGGTAGTCGTGGAACAGCTTGATGGACTCTTCTTTCGGCGTGTAGTAGGTAAACACGCGCGGGCCGCCGTGGATGAAAACGTAGCGCGGCAGCAGTGTGCCGTCGATTTCCAGCGGTTCAAAGGGATCGGGTAAATCATGCGCCAGGCACTGGGCGCGCAGGGTCAGCAGGTCCGCCTTGGAGTTATAAGGCAAGACGTACATTATCGGACGCGAGGTATCGAGCCCTAATTCCTGAGCAGGTTCTGCCGGAATAGACTTGCTTTTTACCAGCACCCGTAATGGTAAATTCAGTAATTTATAGTAAATTCGTTGCCAGCCGGACATAAACGATGTGAAGCCTCTGGTTAATCATGCAAATGCGCGGCAAGAATAACAGAAAGCGTACAAAATTTCCGTTGTCACACGGCAAACACGTACACTCAGCGACGTCATTTACATTAAAAGGTTCTTTTTGATGGCCAATAATACCACTGGGTTAACCAGAATCATTAAAGCAGCAGGTTATTCCTGGAAAGGTTTCCGCGCGGCATGGGTTAATGAAGCCGCTTTCCGTCAGGAAGGGGTCGCCGCTATTGTGGCCGTGGCGATAGCCTGCTGGCTGGATGTCGATGTCATTACGCGAGTCCTGCTTATTGGCTCGGTCCTGTTAGTGATGATAGTCGAAATTCTTAACAGCGCGATTGAAGCGGTGGTTGATCGTATCGGGCCTGAACACCATGAACTTTCCGGGCGCGCCAAGGATATGGGGTCGGCAGCGGTACTACTGGCGATAATCATCGCGCTGATCACCTGGGCCATGCTGCTGTGGTCGCATTACCGTTAAGTCTTGTCGGCAACGCTCGCAAAACGGAAAGAATCTCCTGATTTTTATATGATATGTGGTTCCAAAATCACCATTAGCTGTATATACTCACAGCATAACTGTATATACACCCAGGGGGCGGAATGAAAGCGTTAACGACCAGGCAGCAAGAGGTGTTTGATCTCATCCGGGATCACATCAGCCAAACGGGCATGCCGCCGACGCGTGCGGAAATTGCTCAGCGCTTGGGGTTCCGTTCCCCAAACGCGGCGGAAGAACACCTCAAAGCGCTGGCGCGTAAAGGCGCGATTGAAATCGTCTCCGGCGCTTCCCGCGGCATTCGTCTGCTGACGGAAGAAGAACATGGCCTGCCGCTGATTGGCCGCGTTGCCGCCGGCGAGCCGCTGCTGGCGCAGCAGCATATTGAAGGTCACTACCAGGTTGATCCGGCGATGTTTAAACCGAATGCCGACTTCCTGCTGCGCGTAAGCGGGATGTCGATGAAAGACATCGGTATCCTCGACGGCGATCTGCTGGCGGTGCATAAAACTCAGGACGTGCGTAACGGCCAGGTGGTTGTCGCGCGTATCGATGAAGAAGTGACCGTTAAGCGTCTGAAAAAGCAGGGCAACGTCGTTGAACTGCTGCCGGAAAACAGCGAGTTTTCCCCAATCGTCGTCGATCTGCGCCAGCAGAGCTTCACCATTGAAGGTTTGGCCGTCGGCGTGATCCGTAACGGTGAGTGGCTGTAACTCCCGTCTTAACGCAGCGTCATCATGATGCATGACGCTGCGATGTTCCTCCTCTGTCTGGTCCCTCTTCATGCTGCTCAACGCCGCCGATAAAGCACTGTGGCGCCTCGCGCTACCAATGATTTTCTCCAATATCACCGTTCCGCTGTTAGGGCTGGTCGATACCGCCGTTGTCGGTCATCTCGATAGCCCCGTCTATCTTGGCGGCGTCGCCGTCGGCGCGACGGCCACCAGTTTCCTCTTTATGCTGCTGCTGTTCCTGCGAATGAGCACCACTGGCTTAACCGCTCAGGCCTATGGCGCCAAAGATCCGCAGCGCCTGGCGCGCGCGCTGGTGCAACCGCTGATCCTGGCGCTGGCCGCCGGGCTGCTCATCGTTCTGTTCCGCATGCCGCTCATTGACCTCGCGCTGCATATCGTCGGCGGCAGCGAGGCGGTACTGGAACAGGCCAGGCGGTTCCTGGAAATCCGCTGGCTCAGCGCCCCAGCGTCGTTGGCCAACCTGGTGCTGTTAGGGTGGCTGCTTGGCGTGCAGTACGCTCGCGCCCCGGTCATCCTGCTGGTGGTCGGCAACGTGCTGAATATCGTGCTCGATCTGTGGCTGGTGATGGGGCTGCATATGAACGTGCAGGGGGCGGCGCTGGCGACGGCGCTGTCGGAATACGCCACCTTTATCATCGGCCTGCTGATGGCGAAACGGGTGCTGGCGCTGCGTGGCGTGACGTTTGCCATGTTGAAGGAGGCGTGGCGCGGCAATATGCGGCGCCTGCTGGCGCTTAACCGCGACATCATGCTGCGCTCGCTGCTGCTGCAGCTCTGCTTTGGCGCCATCACCGTCTTCGGCGCCCGTCTTGGCAGCGACGTGGTGGCGGTCAATGCGGTACTGATGACCATGCTGACCTTTACCGCATACGCGCTGGACGGTTTTGCCTATGCCGTCGAAGCTCATTCCGGGCAAGCCTACGGCGCGCGTGACGGTAGCCAACTGCTGGAAGTCTGGAGCGCTGCCTGTCGGCAGTCGGGAATGGTAGCGCTGGCGTTCGCGTTAATCTACAGCGTGGCCGGTGAGCATATCATCGCGCTATTGACCTCTATCCCATCATTGCAGCAGCTGGCAGACCGCTATCTGTTCTGGCAGATGATCCTACCGGTGATTGGCGTTTGGTGTTATCTGCTGGATGGCATGTTTATCGGCGCGACGCGCGGCGCGGAGATGCGTAATAGCATGGCGGTAGCCGCTGCGGGGTTTGCGGTGACGTTGCTCTCTGTGCCCATGCTCGGCAATCACGGCCTGTGGCTGGCGCTGGCCGTGTTCCTGGCTTTGCGTGGGCTTTCGCTGGCGCTCATCTGGCGCCGCCACTGGCAGCGTGGCACCTGGTTTAACTCACCCTCCTGAATGTAAAAAGCCCGGCTCAGCGTAGCGCGAGCCGGGAAAATCCCCCCAGCGTTTTCAATCGACCTGATGGTTAAAAATTCCGAATAACGAATCGGTGCCAGCATTGTCATCTATAGTTATTACCATGTCCGGAACAAAACGGGCTGTTAACCCACCGAATGATGAGGACGTAATGATGAATAAAGACGAAATCAGCGGTAACTGGAAACAGTTGAAAGGTAAAGCCAAGGAACAGTGGGGTAAGCTGACCGATGACGATATGACGGTCATTGAAGGGAAGCGCGACCAGTTGGTCGGTAAAATTCAGGAACGCTACGGCTATGCCAAAGATCAGGCCGAAAAAGAGGTGTCTGACTGGGAGCGTAAGAACGATACGCGCTGGTAGCGAACGCGGTTTTGACCCCCCTGTTTATGCCTGTCTAACGGCATAGTGATATGCCGTAGCTTCCCGCTGATGTCGCCCGACTCAGCGGGCTTTCTTTTTAATCTGGATGGTATGATCGTGATGGCAGTGTTCGCGAGTACTGCAGGCTTCGACTTCCACGCAGGCCGCGCACAGGCCATGCGCTTCAATCACATTATGCCGTAGAGCGAAGCCCATTCTGGCCGCCAGCGTATGCATAATATCCTCTACGCCTTCCGCACACTCTTCTTTGACCACGCCGCAGCGATCGCAGATAAACATCGCCGAACTGTGGGTTGGCTGATCGAAAAGGTGGCACAGCACATAGCTGTTGGTCGATTCCACTTTGTGCACAAAACCTTGCTCCAGCAGAAACTCCAGCGCGCGATAGACCGTCGGCGGCTTCGCCTGCGGCTCTTTTTCACGCAGCAGATCCAGCAGATCGTAGGCGCTAATCGCCCCTTGCTGCAGGCTCATCAGACGCAACACTTCCAGACGCTGCGGGGTCAGGCGTACGCCACGTTGCACGCAAAGCTTTTCAGCCTGCGCTAACATTTCTTGCGAAGTGGTGTTATCCATGAGCATCCTCTGGTTGCGTGATGTTGAAACTGTTACTTTATCACGAACCAGGTAAAACGCCGAGAACCTGCAAGCTTTGCTATACCTGATGTATCTCATTTTCGGGAGAAAACGATGAAACGACCTGATTGCATTCGACATTGGCGCGAACTGGAAGGTGCGGATGATTCCACCTACCCCGATAGTCACGAGCTTTTTTCTATTGGCGCGCCCCTTGCCCGCGGCCTACGGCTAAATCGGCTGGGCATCCATCATGAACGTTTACCGCCGGGACGCAGAACCTCTTATCCGCACGCGGAAAGCGATGAAGAAGAATTCATCTACGTGCTGGAAGGCTTTCCGGAAGTCTGGATCAATGGCTATCTATGGAAGCTGGAACCGGGCGATAGCGTCGGCTTTCCGGCGGGAACTGGCGTATGTCATACCTTTCTGAATAATACCGAGCAGGAGGTGCGACTGCTGGTCGTTGGCGAGGCGAATAAAAAGCACAACCGTATCTACTATCCGTTGAACCCGGGCTATGCCGCGACTCGCCAGGACCGTTGGGTGGATCACCCTCCGCAGTTCTTTGGCCCGCACGACGGCAAACCGCGTAAAATATAGGTAACATTTTGACCATGGCGCGTGGCGTTCGACGCTATGCGCCGTGGTTTGTGTTTGTGCTATAGTAGCGCCCCTTTTTACCCGGATGCTTATTTATTCGCCATGATGCCAGAATCCACGTCTACCGCTTTTGCCGCCCACCGTTTTTCTATCGCGCCCATGCTTGATTGGACCGACAGACATTGCCGCTATTTCCTGCGTCTGCTGTCGCGCCATACTCTGCTGTATACCGAAATGGTCACCACCGGCGCGATTATTCACGGTAAAGGCGACTATCTGGCCTATAGCGAAGAAGAACATCCGGTAGCGCTGCAGTTGGGCGGTAGCGATCCTGCGGCATTGGCGCAATGCGCAAAGCTTGCCGAAGCGCGCGGCTATGACGAGATTAACCTCAACGTCGGCTGTCCCTCTGACCGCGTGCAGAACGGGATGTTTGGCGCTTGTCTGATGGGCAATGCCGCGCTGGTGGCGGACTGCATCAAAGCGATGCGCGACGTGGTGTCGATCCCGGTAACGGTAAAAACCCGTATTGGCATTGACGATCGGGATAGCTATGAATTCCTGTGTGATTTCATTGAGACCGTCTCCGGCAAAGGGGAGTGTGAAATGTTCATCATTCACGCCCGTAAAGCCTGGCTTTCCGGCCTGAGCCCGAAAGAGAACCGTGAAATCCCGCCGCTGGATTATCCGCGCGTCTGGCAACTAAAACGTGATTTCCCGCATCTGACGATGGCGATTAACGGCGGAATTAAATCCCTGGCAGAGGCTAAACAGCAGCTTGAGCACATGGATGGCGTGATGGTGGGGCGTGAAGCCTATCAAAATCCTGGCATTCTGGCTTCGGTGGATCGTGAGATTTTCGGCGTCGACGGCGCGGATGCCGATCCGGTGGCGGTGGTGCGCGCAATGTACCCCTATATCGAGCGTGAGCTCAGCAACGGTACCTATCTTGGTCATATCACCCGCCATATGTTGGGGTTGTTCCAGGGGATCCCCGGCGCGCGTCAGTGGCGCCGCTATCTCAGCGAAAACGCCCACAAAGCGGGCGCCGATATCAACGTGCTGGAGCACGCGCTGAAGCTGGTTGCCGATAAGCGTTAATTTTTTCGCTAAAACCTGGTCTTTTTCGCCACGCCCTGCGCTATTGCTGCAGGGCGTTTTGTTTTAATTCAATGACTTATGCCTGGCATGATTCTTGAAGATGACTCTTGAAATAGCTAATCAGCTATCTGGTTATTTTTTTCGGGAGAAGACCATGCTGGAACTCTTATTTGTTATTGGCTTTTTTGTCATGTTGCTGGTCACTGGCATCTCGCTGCTTGGCATTATTGCCGCGCTGGTTGTCGCCACGGCGTTGATGTTCTTCGGCGGCCTGTTTGCATTAATGTTTAAACTGCTACCCTGGCTGCTGCTGGCGGTGGCTGTCGTATGGGTCATTCGGGCGATGAAATCGCCGACGACCACCCGCTATCGTCGTGAAGATCGCTGGCGCTATTAAGCCAACATTTTGGGTATTGAGCGGTATGTCACAACCTGAGTAATTTTGCATAAAACAGCGTAGGCATTGCGTATTAAATCTGTCACTATTAGCGCGATAACGAATTCATCGCGCTGTACCCTACATACAGCCGAACAAAAAAAGTCAGGGCCTCCGTCAGGAGGCCCTAAACTTTTCTGGCGATCTCACCCCGTTACGGCAGCAGCAGGCTCGACCCCTCGGTCACCCGGCTTTCCAGAATCTCATGCGCGCGCCGGGCGTCACGCAGGGCGTATTTCTGATTATCCGTGACATCGACCTTGATCACGCCGCTGGCGATCAGCGAAAACAGTTCATTGCTGGCTTCCGTTAGCTCTTCCCGGTTGGTGATGTAGCCTTGCAGAGAAGGGCGGGTCACATAGAGTGAGCCTTTCTGATTGAGGATACCCAAATTTACGCCGGTTACCGGGCCAGATGAATTGCCGAAGCTGACCATCAGCCCACGCCGCTGAAGACAATCGAGCGAGGCCTCCCAGGTATCTTTACCTACGGAATCGTAAACCACGGCGACTTTTTTGCCGCCGGTCAGCGCCTTGACGCGCTCGGCAATATTCTCTTCGCGGTAGTTAATGGTTTCCCAGGCGCCGGCCTGCCGGGCGCGCTGCGCTTTTTGCTCGCTGCCGACGGTGCCGATAAGTTTCGCCCCCAGCGCTTTCGCCCACTGGCAGGCAATAAGCCCCACGCCGCCCGCAGCCGCATGGAACAGGAAGGTCTCGTTGGCTTTAATCTCGTAGGTTTTGCGCAGCAGATACCAGACGGTCAATCCTTTAAGAAACGAGGCGGCGGCCTGCTCAAAGGAAATCGCATTGGGTAAAATCGCCGCTTTGTCGGCATGCACGTTATGCACCGAGCTATAAGCGCCAAGCGCGGCCTGGGCGTACACCACCCGATCGCCAACCTTGATATGTTTAACGCCGCTGCCGATTTTACTGACGATACCGGCGGCTTCGGTGCCCAAACCGCTCGGCAGTGAGGGCGGCGGATACAGGCCGCTGCGGATGTAGGTGTCGATGTAGTTGATACCGATAGCTTTATTTTCTACCTGGATTTCGTGCTCGGCAGGATCGTTGGGGGTAAACTCGACTGCATGCAGCACCTCGGGGCCTCCATGCGCGGGAAATTCAATTCGTGTTGCCATGTGAACTCCTTTATAATTTTGTGTCTCTCATTTACAGGTAACTCCATTCACTATGGCAGGAAATAAACCCTTCAACAAACCACAGACAGAACCTCGCGAACGCGATCCGCAGCTCGCCGGGTTGAAAGTCCCGCCGCACTCGATTGAAGCGGAACAGTCGGTGTTGGGCGGTTTAATGCTGGATAACGAGCGCTGGGACGACGTCGCCGAAAGGGTGGTGTCGGAAGATTTCTATACCCGTCCGCATCGTCATATCTTTACCGAGATGGCGCGCCTGCAAGAGTCAGGTAGCCCGATTGACCTGATCACCCTCGCCGAATCGCTTGAGCGTCAGGGGCAACTGGATAGCGTTGGCGGCTTCGCCTATCTGGCCGAGCTCTCCAAAAATACGCCAAGCGCGGCGAACATCAGCGCATATGCCGACATCGTGCGCGAACGCGCAGTGGTGCGTGAAATGATTTCGGTGGCCAACGAAATCGCCGAAGCCGGTTTCGACCCCCAAGGGCGCACCAGCGAGGATCTGCTGGATCTGGCGGAATCGCGGGTATTTAAAATTGCCGAAAGCCGCGCCAACAAAGATGAAGGGCCGAAGAACATCGCCGATGTGCTCGATGCCACCGTCGCCCGTATTGAGCAGCTGTTCCAACAGCCGCACGATGGCGTCACCGGGGTGAATACCGGCTATGACGACCTCAACAAAAAGACCGCCGGGCTACAGCCTTCGGATCTGATTATCGTCGCCGCGCGTCCTTCGATGGGTAAGACGACATTTGCGATGAACCTCGTGGAAAATGCGGCGATGCTGCAGGATAAACCGGTATTGATCTTCAGTCTGGAGATGCCCTCCGAGCAGATCATGATGCGTTCTCTGGCCTCGCTATCGCGCGTCGATCAGACTCGTATCCGTACCGGCCAACTGGACGATGAAGACTGGGCGCGTATCTCCGGCACTATGGGTATCTTGCTGGAAAAACGGAACATTTATATTGATGATTCCTCCGGCCTGACGCCGACGGAAGTGCGTTCGCGCGCCCGACGTATCGCCCGCGAGCACGGCGGTATCGGCCTTATTATGATCGACTACCTGCAGCTGATGCGCGTACCGTCGCTCTCCGACAACCGTACTCTGGAGATCGCCGAAATCTCCCGCTCGCTGAAGGCGCTGGCAAAAGAGTTGCAGGTGCCGGTGGTGGCGCTGTCGCAGCTGAACCGCTCTCTGGAACAGCGCGCCGATAAACGCCCGGTCAACTCCGACCTGCGTGAATCCGGCTCTATTGAACAGGATGCCGACTTAATCATGTTCATCTACCGTGATGAGGTTTATCACGAGAACAGCGATTTAAAAGGTATTGCTGAAATTATCATTGGTAAACAACGTAACGGCCCGATCGGTACAGTACGACTGACCTTTAACGGCCAGTGGTCGCGTTTCGATAATTATGCCGGCCCTCAGTATGACGATGAGTAAACCTCTGTCAGTCTTTTTTTAAGGAATTCAAATGCAAGCGGCAACTGTAGTTATCAACCGCCGCGCTCTGCGACACAACCTGCAACGCCTGCGTGAACTGGCTCCTGCCAGCAAACTGGTTGCGGTGGTGAAAGCGAACGCCTACGGACACGGCCTTCTTGAGACCGCGCGAACGCTGACCGACGCCGATGCCTTCGGCGTCGCCCGCCTGGAGGAGGCGCTGCGCCTGCGTGAAGGGGGCATTACCCAACCGATATTGCTGCTGGAAGGTTTCTTTGAAGCGGCGGATCTGGCGCTGATTTCCGCGCAGCACCTGCATACCGTGGTACATAGCCCGGAACAGCTGGCGGCGCTCGAACAAGCGGAACTGGCCGAACCGGTTACCGTCTGGATGAAGCTGGATACCGGTATGCATCGCCTTGGCGTACTGCCGGAACAGGCCGAAGCGTTTTATCAGCGGCTAAGCCGGTGCAAAAATGTCCGCCAGCCGGTGAATATCGTCAGCCATTTCGCTCGCGCCGATGAGCCTGAATGCGGCGTGACCGAGCGTCAGCTGGATATTTTCACCACCTTTACCGAAGGTAAGCCGGGGCTGCGTTCTATTGCCGCCTCGGGCGGGATCCTGCTGTGGCCGCAGTCGCATTTCGACTGGGCGCGGCCGGGCATCATTCTCTATGGCGTTTCGCCGCTGGAGAACCACTCTACCGGTGAGGATTTCGGCTGCCTGCCGGTCATGTCGCTGACCTCCAGCCTGATTGCGGTGCGCGAGCATAAAGCCGGGGAGCCGGTGGGCTACGGCGGCACCTGGATTAGCGAGCGCGATACCCGCCTCGGCGTCGTGGCGATGGGCTATGGCGATGGCTATCCACGCGCCGCGCCCTCCGGCACGCCGGTGCTGGTCAACGGCCGCGAAGTGCCGATAGTCGGCCGCGTGGCGATGGATATGATTTGCGTCGACCTCGGCCCTCAGGCGCAGGATCAAGCCGGCGATCCGGTTGTGTTATGGGGGGAAGGGCTCCCCGTTGAGCGCATCGCGGAAATAACGAAAGTGAGTGCTTACGAACTTATCACTCGCCTGACCTCCAGGCTGGCTATCCGTTACCTCGACTAACTACGGTCAGTGGCATATTTCCCCGATTACGCTACGCTTATCGGGGTAATGAGCAGGGGCGGCGCGCGGCGTCGCCCAGGTTTGCAGCGATCTTTGTCGATAACTTACCAACATCCCCTCGACCTTCCCCAACTTCCGGTTTATTGTGTAAATACCTGCTTTCGTAAACCTGGAGATACATCTCGTGTTTCAAAAAGTTGACGCCTACGCCGGCGACCCCATTCTCTCCTTGATGGAGCGTTTCAAAGAAGATCCGCGTAGTGACAAAGTGAACCTCAGCATCGGTCTTTACTACAACGAAGACGGCATTATTCCGCAACTACAGGCCGTGGCGGATGCCGAAGCACGACTCAATGCCCAGCCGCACGGCGCCTCGCTGTATCTGCCGATGGAAGGTCTCAATAGCTACCGCCACGCCATTGCGCCGCTGTTATTTGGTGCCGACCATCCGGTGCTGAAACAAAACCGCGTAGCATCAATTCAAACCCTGGGTGGCTCCGGCGCGCTGAAGGTTGGCGCCGATTTCCTTAAACGCTACTTCCCACAGTCTCGCGTATGGGTTAGCGACCCGACCTGGGAAAACCACATCGCCATATTTGAAGGGGCTGGGTTCGAAGTAAGTACTTACCCATGGTTCGATGATGAGACCAACGGCGTACGTTTTGAAGCCTTCCTCGCCAAACTACAGACGCTCCCTGAGCGCGATATCGTGCTGCTGCATCCATGTTGCCACAACCCAACGGGCGCCGATCTGAGTAACGCACAGTGGGATGAAGTTGTTAAGGTGTTGAAAGCACGTAATTTAATTCCTTTCCTCGATATTGCCTATCAGGGCTTTGGCGCCGGTATGGAAGACGATGCCTACGCTATCCGCGCGATTGCCAGCGCCGGCCTACCGATGCTGGTCAGCAACTCATTCTCCAAAATCTTCTCGTTGTACGGCGAACGCGTCGGCGGCCTGTCAATCGTCTGCGATGATGCTGAAACCGCTGGCCGCGTGCTGGGTCAGTTGAAAGCGACGGTGCGTCGTAACTACTCCAGCCCGCCTAATTTTGGCGCGCAGGTGGTGGCGGCAGTATTGAACGACCCGGCGCTGAAAGCTTCATGGCTGGCGGAAGTGGAAGCGATGCGTACCCGCATCCTGGCGATGCGTCAGACGCTGGTGGATGCGCTGAAAGAGGCCGTTCCCGGCAAAAACTTTGACTACCTGCTGAAGCAGCGCGGCATGTTTAGCTACACCGGATTGAGCGCGGCACAGGTGGATCGTCTACGCGAAGAGTTTGGCGTTTACCTGATTGCCAGCGGCCGGATGTGCGTGGCGGGACTTAACTCGCGTAACGTCCAGCGTGTCGCCCAGGCGTTTGCTGCTGTAATGTAAGTGCTTACTTACTAATTTGCCCTCGCCAGCGTTAAGGCGAGGGTAGTATTACCTCTGAAGTGTGATCATGCTCTTTTTATATGACATTTGAGCAGAAAATCCTTTCTATCTATGTGGGCAGGCGTTAAGGTCTTGGGGCATTAATGCGCTCACTCATTATTAAAAATAATAACGAATCGATTATTTAGACCCAAAATAACTCAGGTTGCCGCTAAGCGGCCTGGCGCATGAGGGGCATAGGGATAAATATGCGTAAGTTAACTTTGGCCATTAGCGCCACTTGTCTGTTGTTCGCTCTGAATAGCTCCGTTGTCGCTCGCGCGTCCACTCCACAGCCCATTTGGGAAGGGACGAATGTTGCGAAACTCGCCGAACAGGCGCCGATCCATTGGGTATCGGTGGCGCAAATCGAAAATAGCCTGCTGGGCCGCGCGCCGATGGCGGTGGGTTTCGATATCGATGATACCGTGTTATTTTCCAGCCCCGGTTTCTGGCGCGGGCAAAAAACCTATTCTCCCGGCAGCGAAGCCTATCTGAAGAACCCGGAGTTCTGGGAAAAGATGAATAACGGCTGGGACGAGTTCAGTATGCCGAAAGAAGTGGGCCGCCAGCTGATCGCGATGCATATTAAGCGCGGCGACAGCATCTACTTCGTCACCGGCCGCAGCCAGACCAAAACTGAGACCGTCTCCAAAACCCTGCAGGATGATTTCCTGATCCCCGGTGCTAACATGAACCCGGTGATTTTTGCCGGCGATAAGCCCGGCCAGAACACGAAAACTCAGTGGTTACGCGAGAAGAATATCAAAGTCTTCTACGGCGACTCTGACAACGATATCTCGGCGGCCCGCGATGCCGATGCGCGAGGAATTCGCGTGCTGCGTGCGGCAAACTCCTCCTATAAACCTTTGCCGATGGCGGGGTCGCAGGGGGAAGAGGTGATTGTGAATTCAGAATATTAAGGCGTGTGAAACGCAACGCATCTGAATACGAGAAGGCAGCCGCAGGCTGTCTTTTTTTTGTACGAATTTCAGCGTTTGAGGTTTTACCTTTTCGTTTCTTGCTGCAAACTTAGAAGGATTCACACATTACAGGAGTCGTTTATGTGGCATCAGCAAACCCTGACATTAGGCCCGAAATCTCGTGGTTTCCATCTGGTGACCAACGAAATTATTGGTCAAATCCGCGAGCTCTCGCATATCAAGGTTGGCCTGCTGCATCTGTTACTCCAGCATACTTCCGCTTCCCTGACGTTGAATGAGAACTGCGATCCTACGGTCCGTTTTGATATGGAACAGCATTTCCTCAATGCCGTACCAGACAACGCGCCGTATGAACACGATTATGAAGGTCCTGATGATATGCCCTCGCACATTAAATCATCGCTGCTGGGCGTTTCCCTGATGTTGCCGGTGCAGAACGGCAACGTCATGTTAGGGACCTGGCAGGGGATCTGGCTGGGGGAGCATCGTATTCACGGCGGTTCGCGGCATATTGTCGCAACGCTCATGGGAGAATAAAAAATGACCATATCGGATCTACTGCAGTACTGCATGGCGAAGCCGGGCGCGGAGCAAAGTGTTCATAGCGACTGGAAAGCGACGCAAATCAAGGTCGCGGATGTGTTATTCGCCATGGTGAAAGAGGTGGAGGATAAGCGGCCGGCCGTTGCGTTAAAGACCAGCCCGGAGCTTGCCGAGCTGCTGCGCGAACAACATCGCGATGTTCGCCCCAGCAGGCATCTGAATAAAGCTCACTGGAGCACGGTTTTCCTCGATGGCTCTCTGCCAGACTCGCAGATTTACTACCTGGTGGATGCTTCCTATCAACAGGCGGTCGACCTGCTGTCGGAGGATAAGCGGCGGCAGTTGGCCTAGCTTATAGCCTGCCAGCCAGCGCCAGCAGCGTGATATCGAGCAGCCGTAACAACGTCGCCTGCAGCTGCGCCTGGCGCGCGATGCTCTGGTTGTTGGCGCGAATGCGGGCAATATCGCGCTGACCTTCCAGCAGTAGCCGTAGATCGTCTTCGGTCAGCCAGCCCTGAGCTTTTTGCTGCAATGCCTGTAGCAAAAAGATGGCGCTATCGCGTACTTCGCGCTGCTCATCGCCAAGTACTCTATTCAGTAATGGCATCCATTCGGCGCTATCAATCGCGCAAGCGGACAACAGCGCGCGAATCTCCATGGTTGTCGGCATTATTCCCTCCCTGTACGCTGACATTCGCCAGCGATAGCCTGTTGATAGAGATAAATGGTCTGCCGCGTTAAATATTGCGCTTCGGCAGGGGTAAAGGGCGCGCCCAGCATCTGGCGATGGGCGTAAACGCGTAAATAGTTACCTTCAAGTATCCTGAAATTTTCCTGGCGCAGCGCGTCGCCTTGGGCGAGCGCCTGCGTGAACTGCTGGCGAATCTGTTCATCTTCCTTGTTCAATTGTTGATCGTCCTCCGTCGCTGCGGTGGCGATGAACTGCAAATGCAACTGCTTGAGTGTGAGCAATTGCTGATAGGCCGTATCGCTGTAGCGGCCAACCCATGAGCAGGCGCTTAACGTACATAGCGCGGCGGCGATGATAAATAACGGAATGAGGCGTGGTACTCGCATAGTTTTCCCGGCATTCGGTGGGCGATAGCGACTATCAGACGCCAGAGTGAGCGCTTCGGGCAAATCACGAAGTCTCAGCGTGAAAAAATGAGATGAAATGAGATGAAATGAGGCCTCTTCCGTGAAGGAAGAGGCCTGAGAGGTTACTTCAGCAAGGGCTTCAGGAAGCGCGCCGTGTGTGAGGCTTCACATTCGGCAACGGTTTCCGGCGTGCCGGAAACGAGAATTTCCCCACCGCCGCTACCGCCTTCCGGGCCGAGGTCGACAATCCAGTCGGCGGTTTTAATCACGTCGAGGTTGTGCTCAATGACCACGATGGTATTGCCCTGATCGCGTAGCTGATGCAGCACGTCCAGCAGCTGCTGAATATCGGCGAAATGCAGACCGGTGGTCGGTTCATCAAGGATATACAGCGTCTGGCCGGTACCGCGCTTGGAGAGTTCGCGCGCCAGCTTCACGCGCTGGGCTTCACCGCCGGAGAGCGTGGTTGCCGACTGGCCGAGACGAATATAGGTCAGACCAACATCCATCAGGGTTTGTAGCTTACGCGCCAGCGCCGGCACGGCATCAAAGAATTCGCGCGCTTCTTCGATGGTCATATCCAGCACTTCGTGGATAGTTTTGCCTTTGTACTTAATTTCCAGCGTTTCGCGGTTATAGCGTTTGCCTTTGCACTGGTCGCACGGCACATAGATATCCGGCAGGAAGTGCATCTCAACCTTGATCACTCCGTCGCCCTGGCAGGCTTCGCAGCGGCCGCCGCGGACGTTAAAACTGAAGCGGCCAGGCGTATAGCCGCGTGAACGTGATTCCGGAACACCGGCAAACAGTTCGCGCACCGGCGTGAACACGCCGGTGTAAGTCGCCGGGTTTGAACGTGGCGTACGGCCAATCGGGCTCTGGTCGATATCGATGACTTTATCGAAGTGCTCCAGCCCCTGAACATCGCGATACGGCGCAGGCTCGGCAATCGTCGCGCCGTTCAGCTGGCGCTGGGCGATGGGGAACAGGGTATCGTTAATCAGCGTTGATTTACCGGAACCGGAAACGCCGGTAATGCAGGTAAACAGGCCGACAGGCAACGTCAGCGTCACATCCTTGAGGTTATTGCCCCGTGCGCCGGTCAGTTTCAGCACTTTTTCCGGATCGGCGGCGACGCGCTGTTTCGGCACTTCGATTTTGCGTTTACCGCTCATGTACTGCCCGGTGAGCGATTCTGGTACCGCCATAATGGCGTCCAGCGGCCCTTCAGCCACCACCTGGCCGCCGTGAACCCCAGCGCCGGGACCGATGTCGATGACGTGGTCGGCGGCGCGAATGGCGTCTTCGTCATGTTCAACGACAATGACCGTGTTGCCCAGATTACGCAGGTGGATAAGCGTACCGAGCAGGCGTTCGTTATCACGCTGGTGCAGGCCGATGGAGGGCTCATCCAGCACGTACATCACGCCAACCAGCCCCGCGCCAATCTGGCTCGCCAGACGAATACGCTGCGCTTCACCGCCGGAGAGCGTTTCCGCCGAACGAGAGAGCGTCAGGTAGTTCAGACCGACGTTGACGAGGAATTTCAGACGATCGCCAATCTCTTTCAGCACTTTCTCAGCGATTTGCGCCCGCTGCCCGGACAGCTTCAGGTTGTTGAAGAAGTCCATCGCGTGGCCGATGCTCATATCGGAAATGGTCGGCAGCGGTGTGTTCTCCACAAACACGTGGCGCGCTTCGCGGCGCAGACGCGTGCCTTCGCAGCTGGCGCACGGACGGTTGCTGATGAATTTCGCCAGCTCTTCGCGCACCGCGCTGGATTCCGTCTCTTTGTAACGGCGCTCCATGTTGTGCAGCACGCCTTCAAACGGATGGCGGCGTACTGACGTGTCGCCGCGGTCGTTCATGTATTTGAATTCAATATTCTCTTTACCTGAACCGTACAGCACGACTTTCTGAACATTAGCGCTGAGGGTGCCCCAGGGCGCTTCGACATCAAACTTATAGTGATCCGCCAGCGACTTCAGCATCTGGAAATAGTAGAAGTTGCGGCGATCCCAGCCGCGGATGGCGCCGCCAGCCAGCGATAGCTCCGGATTCTGAATCACCCGATCGGGATCGAAATACTGTTGAACGCCAAGGCCGTCGCAGGTCGGGCAGGCACCTGCCGGGTTGTTGAAGGAGAACAGACGCGGCTCCAGTTCGCGCATGCTATAGCCGCAAATCGGGCAAGCGAAGTTCGCCGAGAACAGCAGTTCTTCCGCTTTACTGTCATCCATGTTGGAAACAATGGCGGTGCCGCCTGAGAGCTCCAGCGCGGTTTCGAAAGACTCCGCCAGACGCTGCGCCAGATCGTCACGTACTTTGAAGCGATCGATAACCACTTCGATCGTGTGTTTCTTTTGCAGCTCTAACTTCGGCGGATCCGAAAGATCGCAGACTTCGCCATCGATCCGCGCGCGAATGTAGCCCTGGCTGGCAAGGTTTTCCAGCGTTTTGGTGTGCTCGCCCTTACGCTCTTTAATAATGGGCGCCAGCAGCATCAGGCGCTGACCTTCCGGCTGTGAGAGCACGTTATCGACCATCTGGCTGACGGTTTGCGCGGCCAGCGGGACGTCGTGGTCCGGGCAACGCGGTTCGCCGACGCGGGCGTACAGCAGTCGCAGATAGTCGTGGATTTCAGTAATGGTGCCTACCGTCGAACGCGGGTTGTGGGAGGTCGATTTCTGTTCGATAGAAATCGCCGGCGACAGCCCTTCGATATGATCGACGTCCGGTTTCTCCATCAGCGACAGGAACTGTCGCGCATAGGCGGAGAGCGATTCGACGTAGCGACGCTGGCCTTCGGCATACAGGGTGTCGAAAGCGAGTGAGGATTTGCCTGACCCAGAAAGCCCGGTGACGACAATGAGTTTGTCGCGCGGGATGACGAGGTTGATGTTTTTGAGATTATGGGTGCGGGCGCCCCGAACTTCGATCTTATCCATTCACCTTTCCCGGTAGGTAGATACACGGATTGCCTGGTTTGTTTGAAGGACAAACGGCAGAAACGGCTAATTATGACACAACTTAACCTGTCTGGATATACAGTATTGGAATGGCGCTGCAGTAAGAGGGTGAAAAATTGCATAGCGGCGGGATGTTTTCTGGAATTGGCTTCGCAGCTATCAAATTGCCCCTTTGTGGTGTTAGAATTCCCGGTTTACACTTATACAAAACGTATCATTCAGGAGATTCGATCATGGCCAGCAGAGGCGTAAACAAGGTGATTCTCGTCGGTAATCTGGGGCAGGACCCGGAAGTACGCTACATGCCAAGTGGCGGCGCTGTCGCCAACTTCACGCTGGCAACTTCCGAATCCTGGCGCGATAAGCAAACCGGCGAAATGAAAGAGCAGACTGAATGGCACCGCGTTGTGCTGTTCGGCAAACTGGCGGAAGTCGCTGGCGAATACCTGCGTAAAGGCTCTCAGGTTTATATCGAAGGCCAGCTGCGCACCCGTAAATGGACCGATCAGTCCGGTCAGGACAAGTACACCACTGAAATCGTGGTAAACGTCGGCGGCACCATGCAGATGCTGGGCGGCCGTCAGGGCGGCGGCGCACCGGCAGGCGGCCAGCAGCAGGGCGGTTGGGGTCAGCCTCAGCAGCCGCAGGGCGGCAACCAGTTCAGCGGCGGCGCGCAGTCTCGTCCGCAGCAGCAGGCCCCGGCAGCGCCATCTAACGAACCGCCGATGGACTTCGACGACGATATTCCGTTCTAAGGTTTTCCTTATTACCTACTGCCTATGCAGTTAGCCAACAAAAAGCCCCGAGTGTTCGGGGCTTTTTCGTTTCAGGCTCTCAGGTTGCCGGGGCCGAAGCTTCAGGAGCGGTTGGCGGAACTGTGTCTGGCTGCGGCTTACCCGTTCCAGGCTCGGGTAGCGGCGCGGCGGTAGCTTTTTGTTTACGGGCGATATCATCCATAATCAGCCGATACGCAATGTAGTATTTATAGATATTGCTGACGTAGGTCACCGTCTCAGCGCCGATCTTCTCTGCTGCGAGATTCTCGACGTTGCCAAACCAGATATTTGGGTCAAAGCCGCGTTTTTGGGTTTCCGCGCGTAGACGCGCGATGCGTGCCGGGCCGGCATTGTAAGAAGCAAACGAAAACAGCGCTTTATCAAGCGGCGTCATCGGTTGGTCGCCATAGTAATGATCGATCATCCAGCGCATATACTTAACGCCGGCATGAATGTTGGGGTCGATTTTTTTGATATCGCCAACCTGCAATTCCTTGCCGGTCGCGGGCATGACCTGCATTACGCCGATTGCGCCGACGTGGCTGCGTACCGATTGATTGAGCCGCGATTCCTGATATCCCTGGGCGGCCATCAGCAGCCAGTCGACATCATAGCGTTCGCCATATTTTCTAAAAATTTCCACCATCTGCAAAAACTTAGCGCGCTCTCTGTTGGCTGCGGCGTTTTTAACGTAGGTCGCGCTTCTCAGGTAGCGCAGCAGAATGGTGTTGCCCAACGTACTTCCCTGACGATTGTGCTTCACGAAGTTATTCAGTTCCGCGAGAAGCTGTGGGTTATCTTTGCGCACAGCCCAGGCGATGCTGCCGCCATCCCGCAGCACAATGTTTTCATGCACCTGAATTTTTGGAAACACCTGTTTCCAGAAAAGCGCCTTATGGCGATCCACTACGATCAGGGGAATCAGGCCGGCATTGAGCATTTCGAGAAGATCCTCATCTTCGAGCGCCTCTGGCGCTTCCTGCAGAATAACCGGCGGCAGCGACGCTTTAGCGAAGCGGGCGTTAAGCGTCTGCAAACTTTCGTAATAGCTGGAGGAGCGGCGGACAAACACGGTTTTACCGGAAAGCTGCTCCAGGTTTTTCACGTCGGGCGATGATGGCCCCGATACCAACAGTTCTTTGACATCGCTATAGAGCGGGGTGGTAAAGGCGACCTGCTCCTGACGCGACGAGGTAATCGTGAGATTGGCGGCGGCGATATCCCCCTTGCCTTCATTTAGCGCTTTGAACAGGTTATCCCGAGTGACCGGGATGAAAACGATCCGCACTTTGAGGTGTTTCTGCTTCAGCTTCTTCTCTTTTGCGAGTTGATTATTGAGATCTTTTTCTAAAGCGATGAAAAGATCGTGGGTAGCGCCGCGTTGGGTACCTTTGTCGATAAAAAAGAATGTCTTGCTGTAAGTCGTTAGCACTCGGATCGCCCGTCGGTTGATCATGTCGGGAAGATCGCCTTTTTGCGGCTGCATGATGTGATCCATATTGATAGCCAGTTCAGCTTTATCATTTTGCAACGGCGGCGGTTTTTCCGTCGAAGATACCGGGGCTGAGACGGCAAACAGTAAGGCGAGAAGGCAGGCGGAAAGCGTCGCCAGGCGACGCTGAAAACCGAAGATGTTCATGATGCGACACTCTGCAGGGAGATGGTTATATTTTAGACAATTCATACGCTCTCCCGCGTCTTTTTCTGCTTACCTCCATTGCGTCGGTACGGCGGAAGAGGTATTACCGTTTCCGCTATAATACAAAAGAAGGAGGTACGGCCCTCCCTGTAGAATATTTTTATTTGTGATCGCTAATCACTTATTTAACCTGATGGACTATCAAAATGATATTTTTGTCTGTTATTTAAAATCTATTGTAAGGTTATTTATAGCCTCTGCATGGTTATGTTTTTTTAGTATTAATACAAAATTCGTATAAAGCCCGGATTAGCTTACTTCATGAGTGGTATGACCGATGTGTACCAGCCTCGTTCTATATCACACTATTAATAAGCTACCTTGCAGATAACGACCAGGAGTGCTATCACTAAATTCCCCGTCACAGATTTTACTTACAAGGATGGAAGATGAAATGGACTATTCTTAACACCCTTATCTGCCCGCATACCGGCGTTGCGTTCTCGTCAATATCGGGGCTGCGGTTTCTGAAGTTTATTATCTGGTATGAAGCCGATCTTTTATTGCTTCCCGGTGAAACAATGAAACTTTTTTCCTCTAAAGTTTTAATTAATGATCAATATCATTCATTAAAAATTTATAACATTACGCGTTATGACGATAAACAGTGGGAAACGTTAAGAGAGCGGCCAATCTGCCCGTACAATTTTGAAGCCGCGGAACCAGAATCTTGTCTTTATCAATCATATTGTGCAGTTAAGCGCTGCCCAAACGAGCGTCTACGGCCGCAGTTATGCGAACAATATTAGCCGGGGGCACGGGGAAGGCCCTCACTGTTGCTGAAAATAAAAAAGCTTCCCGTAGGAAGCTTTTTTATCAGGTCATCATCATTGGCCATTCTGGTGGCGTCTGACTCATGACTTCAACCATGACGTCTTTAATGTTGCCCCAGATTTTGGCGACATCCACCATGGTGATGCCTAACAAGCCGGTAGCAAACCAACAGGCGGCAGCGAGGCCCAGACAGCTACAAATAATCGCTAAACCGGCATAGTCGCTTTTACGTAATTGAATATTCAGCGAGCTGGCCAGGAACATCAATACTGCGCTCACCAGAGGCCAGCGCAAAAGAACGACACTGGTAGTAATGGAAGCCATTAACTTATCCTATCTCTCAATGAAAGTCGGGGGCCTTAGACAACCTGGCGCGATTATCAATTAATGAGACGCTCTGGCTATCTGGGGGCACTTCAGGGAGTGATGAAACGATAGTTTTGTTTCATCAACTTGTGTGAACTATATCACATTTGCTGATTTATTCGCCAGACAAAAAATGACCTTTTTTGACATTTAAAAACCATAAAATAACTGTGGTTAATGCCGAGGGGATGTACGCCAGCTTGTCTGGCGTCTGTTTTTCGACGCTGCTAAGGGCTGGGCGTAGACTGCCGATAATTGTTCTACGGGTTTTGTTACTTATTACGAGTAATTGTACGGAGAAACCGAATTAGTAAGTGGCTAGTGTCTTAATTATTACGAGAATGTTTCTCGATCCATCTATAAGTAAGTATGATTCATCATTATTAGGTGTGAGGTTTTTACATAAACGTGTTCGTTGCTGAAATTCGCTGTTTTTTATAACAGTCGGTAATGCCTGGTTTTTGCCCTTATACCGTGATTGAGGCGTATCGCATGGATAAAAAGCGGAAATGAGTCGTAGCGCGCCGCATAAGGCGTTCAAAATATTCTTCACCATACTGGTGGTTGTGCTGCCGGTGGTGTTGGCGTTGTGGTTCGCGCAAATTAGAGCCCGGGAAGAAATCTCAGATAGATTGCAGTCGTTTTCGCAGCTAGCGTTGCAAAAAACGGAAATGGTCATTCATGAATCCGAGCAGGCGCGCGAAAAAGCCATGCAATTTGAAGGGGTATTATGTTCCCCGCAGCATCAGCATTACATGTTGAATATTGTCCGTGGGTTGCTGTATGTCGATGACTTGATTTACGCGAACGGTAACAAATTCATCTGTTCTACTGCAGTTCATCCTGAAGAGGGGTGGAGAATAGCCGCGGCGAATTACACCCGCCAACCCGACGTCTCTATTTACTACTACCGCGATACGCCGTTTTATCCGGGCTATGACATGAATTATATGCAGCGCGGCCATTATGCCGTGGTGGTTAATCCTCTCTCTTATAGCTCGGTCATTTCCAGTGATAGAGACTTAGCCTACGGCGTCTTCGATACCAAAACGAACATGTTTTTCTCGGTGAGTAAAAACGTTGATGCCAGGGAACTACACCGCCTTATCCGCCACGAAGACGCTTTTTTTAATCAGGATGGCCGGGTTTATACCGTCGCTCATTCCTCGATTCGGCCGATTGCGGTCATCATGTCCACCTCGCGCGCCAGCTATTATGCCAGCCTGTACGATCAGGTCACCTTGACCCTGCCGTTAGGGATCATCTGCAGCATATTGATTCTGATGGTATGGTCGCGCAGCCGTCAGCAGTATCATTCACCGCGTAATAAGCTCTTGCGGGCGTTAAGCCACCGCCAGCTATGTCTGCATTATCAACCCATTATCGACATTAAGAATAATCGCTGCGTCGGCGCCGAGGCGCTGCTACGCTGGCCGGGATTTGATGGTCCGGTTATGAGTCCGGCGGAGTTTATTCCATTGGCGGAAAACTCAGGCATGATTGCTCAGGTCACAGATTACGTAGTTGACGAGTTGTTCAACGATCTTGGCGAATATTTGTCCCGACACCCGCAGCTCTATATCGCGATTAATCTTTCGGCCTCGGATTTCCACTCCGCGAGGTTGATTGCGCAGATCACTGAGAAAGCGCGCAGCTATGCAGTTTGCGTGAAGCAAATCAAAATTGAAGTCACCGAAAGGGGGTTTATCGATGTGCCGAAAACCACGCCGGTGATCCAGGCTTTCCGCGAAGCGGGTTATGAGATAGCTATTGATGATTTCGGTACCGGTTATTCCAACCTGCACAATCTCTATTCGCTCAACGTCGATATTCTGAAGATTGATAAATCTTTTATCGATACGCTGACGACTAATAGCACCAGCCACCTGATTGCCGAGCATATCATCGACATGGCGCGTAGCCTGCGTTTAAAAACCATCGCTGAAGGGGTAGAAACGCTGGATCAGGTGGATTGGTTGCTTAAGCGCGGCGTGCAGTTTTGTCAGGGTTGGCATTTTGCCAGGGCAATGCCGCCACAGGAGTTTATCCAGTGGCTGGCGAAATCCCCGATCTTACTGCGTCCGCCGCACGACGGTCGTCAGGCGGAAATCTGATGACGGTAGTCGCTGGGAGTGCGATCGAACTCCCGGCGGAACACCCGTGAGAACGTCTGTTGCGAGACGTATCCCAAATCCATCGCAATATCAAAAATAGGGCGTTGCGTGGTCCTTAGCGCCTCAGCGGCGAGCAGTAGCCGGCGCTGGCGAATGTAATCACCCAGCGTTTGGTGGGTGACGGTACGGAACATCCGCTGCAGATACCATTTCGAGTATCCCGATTTTTTAGCGACTACATCAATGTTAAGTGGTTGATCGATATGTTCATCAATCCATTCAATAAGCGTTTGGATAATATCCTGATGGGACATAAAGCGGCCTCTCTCAATTCTCGATTCGTCGTTTTGTCTGCTGGCGAGTATAATTCCTCAAGTTAACTTGAGGTAAAGCGCTTTTATGGAAAAGAAACCAACCCGTATCAAAATGCTGCTCTCCCCTGGGGAAGTGGCGAAACGAACCGGCGTCGCCGTCTCGGCGCTGCACTTTTATGAAAGCAAAGGGCTTATCCGCAGCCAGCGCAACGCGGGCAATCAGCGGCGATATCGCCGCGATGTGCTGCGTGCGGTCGCTATCATCAAGATTGCGCAACGTATTGGTATTCCGCTGGCGACCATCGGCGAGGCATTCGGCGTCCTGCCGGAAGGGCATAATCTGAGCGCCAAAGAGTGGAAACAGCTGTCGTCGCAATGGCGGGAGGAGCTGGACCGGCGTATTCACACTCTGACCGCGTTGCGCGACCAGCTCGACGGCTGCATCGGTTGCGGCTGTTTATCGCGCCGCGATTGTCCGTTACGCAACCCTGGAGATAAGTTGGGTGAAGAGGGGACCGGCGCACGCCTGCTGGAAGAGGATTAATGGTGATGCCTGCAAAAAACTAAAGCGCCACAACAGGGCGCTTTAGTTGTTTTCCGGTCTTTGTCTTTCGCATTATCCCGCTGGCTCACGGGAGGGTTTCCCCCGACGTCGACTCCCCTCAGGTATTGCGCAATGTGTTGAAGGAGGTTCCGGATTGCGTCGACAATGTAATTGTGGCACAGCCTGCTGATTTTGCCTGTCGACGTTGCCGAAATTTTTCCGTCATTGGCCGCCTGTTTCTATAGTTAATTTGAACGAACAACAGGAGAGCGCCATGTTGACGGTCCATCACCTCAACCAATCCCGCTCGCAGCGCGTGCTGTGGGCGTTGGAAGAACTGCAATTGTCCTATCAGGTAGTCTGCTACCAGCGTGAAAAAAACATGCAGGCGCCAGCGGAACTGAAAAAAATTCACCCGTTGGGTAAATCGCCGGTGCTTGAGGATCAAGGCGTGGTGCTGGCGGAGTCCGGCGCGATTCTGGAATATCTGCAGGAGACCTACGATAGCGCCCAGCAGCTCAGACCGCTGGGGCGGGAAGAGAAACTGCAATATCGTTTCTGGCTCCATTATGCCGAGGGATCGTTAATGCCTTTGTTGTTGATGAAGCTTATCTTCGCCAGCCTCGGCAAGCCGCCGGTGCCGCTTGGCATGCGCACGCTGGGCGGGGCGTTGGGCAAAGGGGTGCAAAAAGCGTGGCTGGACAGACAGCTGGCGACCCACGCGGCGTATATAGAACAGCATCTGGCCCGTCAGCCGTGGTTTGCCGGCAGTGCGTTGAGTATGGCGGATATCCAGATGAGCTTCCCGGTGATGGCGTTACTGGCGCGCGGCGGTGTTGGAGACTTGCCGCATACACGGCGCTGGCAGCAGCAGGTTGAGTCACGTCCGGCATGGATTAGCGCTATTGAGCGCGGCGGGCCGTTTACCCTACCTGGCGGTTAATGCGCCTGAAAGCGGATTAAAACATATAAAAATGTTAATGCTTTGCGCATTGACGATAACGTTTGCGCATCGTTTGTCTATTTCCTGAGCTTTGGCGGCGAAATTTGGCAAAATACGACAAACTTCAGTTGAAAAGGGCCGTCTAAAGACAGGATAATCGTTTGCCTTTTTACTTTGCTCGTTTTTTCCCCTGCCTACAGGGGGAGCAAAGACATTCCATATACCGCATTGTATGCGCGGAGTTAAACGTTTGCTTTTTCTCAGCCTCCCTCCTGGCGCCGGGAAACAGCACAAGGAGATGGCGTTTAACTGGCAGTGGACGGTCCATCACGCATACACGCGAACGATCAAAATTTTCAGGGGAAGTTTTCTATGTCTACGCCTTCAGCGCGTACCGGCGGTTCTTTAGACGCCTGGTTTAAAATTTCAGCTCGCGGCAGTTCCGTACGTCAGGAAATCGTTGCCGGGTTAACGACCTTCCTGGCGATGGTGTACTCGGTCATTGTGGTGCCGGGAATGCTGGGGAAAGCGGGTTTTCCGCCGGCAGCGGTGTTCGTGTCGACCTGCCTGGTGGCGGGCGTCGGTTCATTAGTCATGGGCCTGTGGGCCAACCTGCCGCTGGCTATCGGGTGCGCGATTTCGCTGACCGCATTTACCGCTTTTAGCCTGGTGCTGGGGCAGCACATCAGCATTCCAGTAGCATTAGGCGCCGTTTTCCTGATGGGGGTGTTGTTCACCATTATCTCCGCTACCGGTATTCGTAGCTGGATCCTGCGCAACCTGCCGCAGGGTGTGGCGCACGGCACCGGCATCGGTATCGGCCTGTTCCTGCTTCTGATTGCCGCCAACGGCGTCGGCCTTGTGATTAAAAACCCGCTGGACGGCCTGCCGGTTGCGCTGGGCAACTTCGACAGTTTCCCGGTGATGATGTCGCTGATTGGCCTGGCGGTCATTATCGGGCTGGAAAAACTGAAAGTGCCGGGCGGCATTCTGCTGACCATCATCGGGGTATCAATTATCGGGCTGATTTTCGATCCGAACGTCCACTTCTCCGGGATTTTCGCCATGCCGTCGCTGAGCGATGACAAAGGCAATTCGCTGATTGGCAGCCTTGATATCATCGGCGCGCTGAATCCGGTGGTGCTGCCAAGCGTGCTGGCGCTGGTCATGACCGCGGTATTCGATGCTACCGGTACCATTCGCGCGGTGGCCGGCCAGGCTAACCTGCTGGATAAAGACGGGCAGATCATCAACGGCGGCAAAGCGCTGACTACCGACTCCCTGAGCAGCGTGTTCTCCGGCGTGGTGGGCGCGGCTCCTGCGGCGGTGTATATCGAATCGGCGGCCGGTACGGCGGCGGGCGGTAAAACCGGCCTGACGGCCGTCACCGTTGGCGTGCTGTTCCTGCTGATCCTGTTCCTTTCTCCGCTCTCCTATCTGGTGCCGGCCTACGCGACCGCGCCAGCGCTGATGTACGTTGGCCTGCTGATGCTGAGCAACGTGGCGAAAATCGACTTCAATGACTTCGTTGATGCGATGGCGGGGCTGATTACCGCGGTGTTCATCGTGCTGACCTGCAACATCGTGACCGGTATTATGATCGGTTTCGCATCGTTGGTGATTGGCCGCGTGGTATCCGGCGAGTGGCGTAAGCTCAATGCGGGCACCGTGATCATCGCGGCGGCGCTGGTTATCTTCTATGCCGGCGGCTGGGCGATTTAACTTTTCCTGCTAACGACGGGCGGCTTTGGCCGCCCGTTTAATTTTTAAGCCACATCCTGTTTCCTTTTGCGTTAATCTGAGTAGCGTATCATTTCGAGACATGACGCCTCAGATGTATACCCGTCATACTTCAAGTTACATGTGCGTTGGCTTTCCTCGTTCACCCCAGTCACTTACTAGAGTAAGCTCCTGGGGATTCCCTGCGTCGCCGCCTTCCTGTAACTCGAATTATTTAGGGTATAAAAAAAGAAAACGCAGCAAACAGGGAACACATGGAAATATTCTTCACCATACTCATCATGACCCTTGTGGTCTCACTCTCCGGGGTGGTTACACGCGTACTGCCCTTTCAGGTTCCACTACCGTTAATGCAAATCGCCATCGGCGCGCTGTTAGCCTGGCCGACCTTTGGTTTGCACGTCGAGTTCGACCCTGAACTCTTCCTCGTTCTGTTTATTCCGCCGCTGCTATTTGCCGATGGCTGGAAAACGCCGACCCGCGAATTTATCGAGCACGGGCGGGAAATCTTTGGCCTGGCGCTGGCGCTGGTGGTGGTTACCGTGGTTGGTATCGGCTTCCTGATTTACTGGATTGTGCCGGGGATCCCGCTGGTTCCGGCGTTCGCCCTGGCGGCGGTGCTGTCGCCGACCGATGCCGTGGCGCTGTCCGGTATTGTTGGCGAAGGGCGGATACCGAAGAAAATCATGGGCATCCTGCAGGGCGAAGCGCTGATGAACGACGCCTCTGGCCTGGTGTCGTTAAAATTTGCCGTTGCCGTGGCGATGGGGACGATGGTGTTCACCATTGGCGGCGCAACCGTTGAGTTCCTGAAGGTGGCGATTGGCGGCATCCTGGCCGGTTTTGTGGTCAGCTGGTTGTATGGCCGCTCAATGCGTTTCCTCAGCCGCTGGGGCGGCGATGAACCGGCAACGCAAATTGTGCTGCTGTTCCTGCTGCCGTTCGCTTCCTACCTGATTGCCGAACATATCGGTTTCTCGGGGATCCTGGCGGCGGTGGCCGCGGGTATGACCATCACCCGTTCCGGGGTGATGCGTACCGCGCCGCTGGCTATGCGCCTACGCGCCAACAGTACCTGGGCCATGCTGGAGTTTGTGTTTAACGGCATGGTGTTCCTGCTGTTGGGCCTGCAGCTGCCGGATATCCTGTCGAGCTCGCTGGTGGCGGCGGAAGCCGATCCGAACGTTGAAACCTGGATGCTGTTCACCGATATCGTGCTGATTTACGCCGCGCTGATGCTGGTGCGTTTCGGCTGGCTGTGGACGATGCGTAAGCTTAGCCAGCGCTTCCTGAAGAAGAAACCGATGGAGTTTGGCTCCTGGACCACTCGCGAGCTGCTGATCTCCTCCGTCGCCGGGGTGCGCGGGGCGATTACCCTCGCCGGTGTGCTATCGATTCCGCTACTGCTGCCGGACGGCAACGTCTTCCCGGCGCGTTACGAGCTTATTTTCCTTGCCGCCGGGGTGATTCTTTTCTCCCTGTTCGTCGGGGTGATCGCGTTGCCGATTCTGTTGCGGCGTATTGAGTCCACCGACCACGTACAGCAGCGCAAAGAAGAGCGTCTGGCGCGCGCCGCGACGGCGGATGTGGCGATTGTCGCGATTCAGAAAATGGAAGAACGCCTGGCGGCGGATACCAAAGAGAATATCGACAACCAGCTGCTGACCGAGGTGAGTTCGCGTGTCATCGGTAATTTGCGTCGCCGCGTAGATGGGCGTAACGATGTCGAAACCTCGATGCTGGAAGAGAGCCTTGAGCGCCGTTTCCGTCTGGCGGCGCTGCGTTCGGAACGCGGCGAGCTGTACCACCTGCGCGCGACGCGGCAAATCAGCAACGAGACGTTGCAGAAACTGCTGCACGATCTCGACCTGTTAGAAGCGCTGTTAATCGAAGATCAGTAACCTTCGCCCCGGTAAGCGCGACGCTTATCGGGACTACTCGCGGTGCCGTTTTTTGTCGGGTAGCGGCTAACGCCTTACCCGACCTTCGGTCCTACGGTCCGTGCGGCCTGCCTTTAATTTATTCACTATGCTGGCTGAAACTGCCGGTACCAATGGCCTCAAAATCCCCCGGTGGCGCTGCCGCTTACCGGGGCTACAGCGCTGTGCGATTTGGTAGCCCGGAGAAGGCGCAATGCGCCGCGTCCGGGAAAAATCCTTAAAAAGTTGCCAACCGATAACAGTATCGACAGTCTATATGTAGCCCCGGTGAGCGTTAGCGCGACCGGGGAGTTACTCCAGCCAAAACGACTTACTGCACTCCAGCCACGCCTGGGCGCTGCGCGACATATACACTCCTTCCCGCCAGATCATCCCTAATTCCCAACGTAATTCGCTCTCCAGCGGGATCCAGTAAAAATCCTCGGCATCCAGCCGCTGGCAAATCGGCTCCGGCAAAATCGCTACGCCAATGCCCGCCTGCACCATCGCCGCCAGAAAATCCCACTGGCCGCTGCGCACGGCGATACGCGGCTTCACGTCATGCTCGGCAAACAGGCGCATCAGTTGCTGGCTGAGGGCGAAATCTTCGTTGTAGATAACCAACGGATGCTGCGCCAGCTTTTGCGGCGAGATCGAGGTGATACCCTGCCACTGCGCCGTCTTCGGTACGAGGACGCAGAGCGGATGGCTGAAGAGCGACAGCGTGGTCAGAGCGCTGGCCTCATCGACCGGTAGCGCGGTCATCGCCAGATCGAGTTCGCCGTTGCTAACCGCCTGCTGCACCGTCAACCCGCCGAACTCGGAGATTTTCAGCTCCACGCCGGGATAACGCAGGCGAAAGCGGCTGATGGGCTCGGCCATCAACATGCCGACCATCGGCGGGATCCCCAGGCGCAGCACGCCTTTATTTAGATGGTTGATGTCGCTGAGCTCGGCTTTTAACTGGCTGAATTCGCCGAGTATCGCCTGCCCGCGTTCGAACACTACCCGGCCGGTATCGGTTAACAACAGCTTACGGCCATCACGGATAAGCAGGGTGCAATTGAGCTCATCTTCCAGATTTTTGAGCATCTTGCTGATGGTGGGCTGCGTGACGAAGAGCTTCTCCGCCGCGCGGGTAAAGCTTTGCTGGCGGACGACTTCGACAAAATACCGCAACGTACGTATATCCATGATTATTCCCTGAGACTATACCTGTGATGATTTTAATTCATTTCTGTCCGCAAGGGCGGCTCTCTATACTGCACCCCTGACTTATTTTTAGGGACTTCCGCTCATGGCCTTCGCGCCAGCACGTGTTGCGCCTTTCGTGATGCAACGTCTTCAGGTACCGGTTCAGGTACTGCTCTATGCCGGGTTGTTTGTCTGCGCTGAATATCTGGTTAATTGGCTACATCTCCCGCTTCCTGCCAATCTTGTCGGCATGTTGATGCTGCTGATGCTTATCGTCTGCCGGGTGATACCGCTAAACTGGGTGCGTGCAGGTGCGCGCTGGCTACTGGCGGAGATGCTGCTGTTTTTCGTCCCGGCGGTGGTTGCCGTCGTTAACTATGCGCAGCTGCTGATGATAGACGGCTGGCGCATCTTCCTCGTCATCGGGCTAAGCACCACCATGGTACTGGGCGCCACGGCCTGGGTAGTGGATAAGGTCTATCGCTACGAAGTGAGCAGGTTAAAAGATGAGTGATTTTACCCTGAGCGTGTTGTGCCTGGCGGTCACCCTCGGGCTCTATTTCGCCAATAAACGCCTCTATCGCCGCTTCCACAAACTGCCGTTGATGCCGCTGGTGCTCACACCGGTACTGTTGGTGCTGATCCTCGTCTTTGGTCATATTTCCTACCAGAGCTATATGGGCGAGTCGCACTGGCTATTGTGGTTATTGGGGCCGGCCACCATCGCCTTCGCCGTACCGGTTTATGACAACATGGCGATTATTAAGCGTCACTGAATGTCATTGACCGCCGGTGTCGTGACGGCTTCGGTGGTGGCGGTGACCACTTCCGTCTGGCTGGCGCGTCTATTTACTCTTTCTGATGAGATCCAGCGAAGCCTGGCGGTACGCTCGGTGACCACACCATTTGCGCTGGCGGCAGCGAAACCGCTCGGCGGCCAACCGGATCTGGTGGCATTATTTGTGGTGGTTACCGGAGTCTTCGGCATGGCGATTGGCGACGTGCTGTTCTTACGCCTGTCGATCAGCGCCGGAATGGCGAAAGGGGCTGGGTTCGGCGCGGCGTCGCACGGCGCCGGGACTGCCCGCTCCTACGAACTCGGCCAGCAGGAGGGCGTGGTCGCCAGCCTGGTGATGATGCTCTCTGGCGTAGTGATGGTACTGGCGGCGCCTTTGGTGCGCTGGGCGTTATTCTGATATTTAGCAGTCTTACCCCGAAGTACAGCGAGTAAGACTGCCGATATTAAAATTAATTAAGAAACTACGTATAGATAAGATGTTTGACTTAATTCATATTTAAAGTGTTTAGGCTTTATTCTGAATCCATCAGAATACATTAATTTGATTTATCGTTTTATGACTATCTAATTTGTTGATGTTTATCGATTTATAGTTTGTGATGGCAAATGATAAATCTGTGCTAACGAGTGATGTTAGCCCTTCTTATTGAAAAATATTCCCTGCGCGATATTCTTTTTACGTGGACTATTATTATTGAATGGATTCAATGAGTGACCACGTGGTGAAGTATGACGGGTATAAATTGATCTTATCATTATTTGCATGACGCATTTGTAATGCGAATATTGAATTCCATTCTCTAAAATATCTGCATGAAGCAATTGACGGATTGATTGTCATTTTACAATGGATATGGGAATTCATATGAAAATCAGTAAAAAATATTTGTTCAGCGCGCTGGCGATTTCCGCCTCCTGTATGTTGTCTACTATTACGCAAGCTGCGCCGAATACCATTACCTTCACCGGTACCGTTTCTGATACAACCTGCACCGCAACAATTGACGGCGGTGTGACTGCGATTGCCATGGGAACAGCGTCGGTTGCAGATTTAAAAGCCTATACCTACGGTGCGGCGAAAAACTTTTCCTTTAAACTGGCTGATTGTCCAACCACTGAAGAGGGGGGGAGCACTATCGCTCGCGTAACATTTGGTGGCGAAGCAGACAGCGCTAATAGCGATTATTTTAAAAACCAGGCGGGCTCGGAAGCGGCATCAGGCGTTGCCGTTGCTATCTTCGACAATGCGGGAAATTTACTCAAAAATAACGTTGAGGGCGCTGATGTTGATATCTCCTCTGGTGAGGCGACCATCCCTTTTACGGTGAAAATGGCTAAATCAGGAAGCGCTGACCCAACTAAAGGCGCAGTACAAACTACTGTGACTTATAACGTGACTTACTATTAATATTTTTCATGGAGCATGGGGAATCTATCGTGATTCCCCTGGAATAAAAGCAGATGAGATATTTTCTGTTATTTTTCGGTTTATTATTTATCACCAGCGCGCAAGCGAGCGTAGTGGTTGGCGCAACTCGCGTGATATTTGACGGTGCAAAAAATAATGCCGAAGTCGCTGTAGAGAATAAGGATAATAGCTCTGATATTGTTCAGTCGTGGGTCTCAGTGGTGGATGCCACATCTCCGGCGAAAGACGCATTTATCATCACCCCTCCGCTTTTTCGCTTAAAAGCGGGAGAAAAAGGTTTCGTGCGAATAGTGCGTTCCGGTAAGCCTCTGGCCGCCGATCGTGAATCTATGTTCTGGCTTAACGTGAAAGGAATCCCGGCAATGAATAATATGCCGGATACCAACATGGTTCAGTTCGCGATTAATTCAAAAATAAAACTGATCTATCGCCCTGCTGAACTTAAAAATAGTTCGCCTGAAATGTATGCCGAAAAATTACAATGGCAGCGCCATGGGGATATCATTAGTGTAACAAATAGCTCGCCACTTTATATGAATTTCTCGCAGATCGCTATTAATGGTAAGAACGTCTCAGGAGCATGGTTTGCCGCTCCGTTTACAACGTTAAAAATTCCAATGGAAGGTAATTTATCCTCGACAGGAAAAAAATCGATCACATGGAGCGTGATTAATGATTATGGTATGTCAGGAAAGAAATACACTGCAGTTGTACAATAGTAAGGGCTTAATCTACTTCCGTATTATTTTAATCCTGTCCGCCGCCGCGTTGAGCATTAGCGTACAGGCGAGTGAATATTTTAATCCCCATCTCCTTGAGGTTACGGAAAGCCAATCAACTGCTGTCGATTTATCCTATTTTTCTCAGGAAGCGGTGCCGCCGGGCCGCTATAGCCTGGATGTTTATATAAATGATAAATTCGTTTCTTCTGAATCTATTGATTTTAAAGAACATCCCGGCGATGCCGCGATGGCGGTTCAACCTTGCATTCGACTTGAGCATCTTAAAACGTGGTTAATTAATACAGAGAGTTACCCGCAGCTGGCTGCAGCGGGAACGGAATGCGCTCGCCTGTCTGCCATTCCGGGGCTTGAGTACACCGTCGAACTCGCCCAGCAGCGGATTAATTTTTCGATTCCACAGGCCGCGTTACTTAATCGGCCAAGAGACTATGTGCCGGAAAATCAGTGGCAGCAAGGCATCAATGCCGGTGTTCTCAATTACAACCTATCCGGCCAGCGTAGCATTCCGCGTCATGGCGGCGCCGCGACGGAGAGTCAGTTTGCCAGCCTGCAGCCAGGTATTAATTGGGGGGCGTGGCGTATACGCAACTACAGCACGTTTAACCATAGCGATGATGGCAGCCGGTGGGAATCGGTTTATAGCTATCTTGCGCGAGATATTCATCGGCTGAAAAGCCAATTGGTGATGGGCAATACCTATACCGCGTCGGATATTTACGACAGTTTGAACTTCACTGGTCTACAGCTAAGTTCGGACAAAGAAATGCTACCAGATAGCCTGCATGGTTTTGCTCCGACGATTAAGGGAATTGCGCGGACAACAGCCGAAGTTTCTGTTTACCAAAACGGCTATAGTATTTATAAAACGACGGTTGCCCCCGGCGCCTTTGAGATAAAAGATCTGTACTCCACCGGTAGCGCTGGCGATTTGTACGTCAATATTAAAGAATCAGATGGCAGTCAGCAAAGTTTCGTCGTTCCTTACGCATCATTGGCGATTTTGCAGCGCGAAGGGCAGTTGGATTACACGTTTAGCAGCGGTAAGACCCGCTCGGCCAATTCAGGCGGTGAAGAATATAATTTTGTCCAGTCAACTCTGGCTTACGGGCTTTCCAGCAACGCCACGCTCTATACCGGGTTTCAGCAAGCTGAAGATCGGTATACGAATATACTCGTAGGTACCGGATTCAATCTCGGTGTTGTTGGCGCTCTTTCGCTGGATGCTTCCGGCTCTTTGGCTGAGATGAGAAATAACGATAACTCGCTCTCCGCAACCAAAGAGAAAGGGCAATCCTATCGCCTGCGTTTTAATAAAAGTTTTATGCAATCGGGGACCAGTTTTTCCGTCGCGGGTTATCGCTATTCCACTTCCGGATATTATTCTTTTGCCGACTTTATCGATGAGACTACCGCTGATAATGACCGCAGTTCATTAACCGGTCGCAAAAAAGGTCGTTTTGATGCGTCAATTTCGCAAACGCTATCTGGATACGGCTCACTGTCGCTTTCCCTGGTCAATGAAACGTATTGGGATAACTCAAGAATGGCCTCTTTAGGCGTTGGTTATAGCGGTACCATCGGCAAAGTGTCTTACTTTGTTAATTACTCGTACAACCGTAATGTCCAAAGTACAGACGATAGCGTGGAGAGCAATCCAGACAGCGACACTATCGTGTCACTCACGCTGAGTGTGCCGCTCAGCGAAACGATGTCAGCCAATTACAGTATGAGCGCTGGCCGTAAAAGCGATACCACGCACAGTGTCGGTCTTAACGGGATGATGCTTGCCGATCGTTCGCTGAACTGGAACGTTCAGCAAGGCTATGACGCCACGGATAAAAGTATCTCCGGAAATATTGCTCTGGATTACCAGGGGGCAAAGGGGGAGGTGACTGGCGGCTATGGTTACGATCGCTATAGCCAGCACTATAACTATACGTTGCGCGGCGGCATGGTTGCTCATTCTGGGGGCGTTACGCTTTCTCGTTTTCTGGGCGAAAGTTCGGCGTTGATTGAAACACCTGGCGTCAGCGATGTGACGGTGCGCGGTCAAACGAACGTCAGCACCGATTCTGCGGGCTACGCTATTGTGCCTTATATCCGGCCTTATCATACCAACAGCTTGTCATTGGATGAGCAGCAGGTCACTGGCGCCGAAGTGGATAACGTGGTGAGAACCGTGGTGCCGACGCGCAACGCCATCGTAAAAATAAAATACGATACCTTTATCGGCAATAAAGCAATGATTACCTTGAAAACGAAATCTGGAATCGTTCCATTTGGCGCCATTGTGTCTCGGGATACAAACAATGCGCGAGCCAACGATATCCGCAGCAATATCGTTGGCGATGACGGTCAGGTATATGTAACGGGCCTCCAACAAAAAGGGATCTTGCTCGTCAAATGGGGGAGCGGTCAGCATGAACAGTGTCAGGCTGAATACGATTTTAGCGGGCAACATACGGGTCGGGACATTATTTTCTATCAGGCCAATTGCCATTAATTGATCGTGCTAAGGCGAGGACATGGACAGTATAAAAAAAACAGGGTTGATATTAATCAGTCGTCTTAGCTATCTGACAGGCAGCTTTTTTATTGCTGCCTCGGTTCAGGCTTACACTGATTCCAGTACCATTAATGTTAGCGTCACGGGGAGTATAGAAGAACCTTCCTGCGAGGTGGCGATAAAGCCGGCAACGAACGTTGACTTAGGTACCGTGTCTTATCAAACCCTCACCGGTAAGGCTGGTTCCAGCGGCGCGGATACACCGGTTCAGTTAACGTTTTCCAACTGTGCAGCAGGGTTATCCGCAGTCACCTTGTCATTTAGCGGTTCGTATTTTGATGATGCTCATTCCACGATTTATAAAAACTATCAAACGGGCAGTAACGGCGCTACCGGTGTTGGCATGCAGTTATTAAGCCAAACTGACCAACAACCTCTAGGTCCTGGCGATAGTTATCTTTTTACTTTTGATAATACTGATACTCATACTTTTAATATGATCGCCAGAATGTACTCCCCCTACGGGAATATCCGAGCCGGGGTAGTGGGGTTTACGGCCACATTTGATGTGATCTATAAATAATATATACAGGGAAGGCTATGAAAAAATACATTGTACTGTTGCTGGTTATTGTCTTTCCTGTTTGTGGTTGGGCCTGTGATGGGATTAATTATGGCAGTGTCTCTATGACCAATTTACCGGAAAAAATTCTCGTCAATGCGGGGAGCTATTCGGCGGGGACCATTTTATATGACTCCGGCAAAATTACGCGCGCGCAGACAACATTATTAAATTGTGAAGGCGAAACCTATGCTATTTTTAAGTGGGCATCAAATAATGCGGGTACGCTAATTGGCGATAATATCTATACCACCTCGGTTGCAGGTGTCGGTATTCGTGTTAAAGTCTGGCTAAATATCACTGGTGAGTATGGCGGCGATACCAATGATTTTAACAGTGATTATCAAACGCATTATATTGGCGATACGAACTTTTATCTGGGCAAGCCTACGGGATTTGGTGATAGTTTTGCGACAACCAATTACTCGCCAGCCTACCAGCTACAGTTGGTCGCCACCGGTGGGCCGATTGCCAGCAATAGCACTTTAACGTTTGGCGATCCGATTTCCAGAGTATCGGTGCAGGATAATGTCAATACGACCAGTATTTCCCCATTACATATTAGCGGTACCACCACGATTCAACTGACCCCGATGGGCTGTGTGGCTAACAGTTCGGGACTCAACTTCGCAATGGGGTCGATCAGCGCTTCGGCGTTTAATTCAGCGACGAAAGTGGGCTCAGCTCGGCAGTCGGTTACGCTCTCCTGCGAACCGGGCACCAACGTATCGATGCGGGTGACGGCGGCACAAGCCAGCGGTGATAACCCTGATAACACGGTGATGGCGCTGACGACAGATAGCAATGTCGCCACCGGCGTTGGCGTCCAGCTCAATCTGAATGGCGAGGCGCTACCGCTGAATACGGATATCAGCTTGTATTCTTCAAGCCGCACCACGGTGACCAATAGCGGCGCGGATGCCGGCTATACTATTTTTACTAATCCTGATAGCCCCGGCGGCGCCTATGCTTTAGACACGTTGCTATTCTCAACCAATTATTACAAAACAGGGGCGACGGTGACGGCGGGCTCGGCAAATGCGGCAGGGGTAATCACTTTTACCTATAACTGAGGGCGATATTCTGATTCTCGCTGCCGCCGATATTTTCCTTTTCGACAATTCATTACACTTGGTGTGGTTTATTTCTTCAGTGTAAGGATGCCGGGAATGAAGTACTTAGGAATGTTGATTCTATTTTTTACGCAGTGTGTCTGGGCCTACTGCCCTGAGCCAGGTCTACAGGTAAGCCTGCAGGGGAGAATCGAGCTGCGGACGTATCCTGGCCCGCCAAATTGGGAAGATATCAAAAACGATGATGAGCCGCTGGACAGAGATGTTCTGGTGCTGGATAGCGCAATGATGTGCGATCTCGGGGAGATACAGAACGAAGTACCGGAGATAGAACTCATTTATCGCCAGGGGCTGAAGGGTTGCACGGCGGACACTCGCTGGTGCGGTAAAGCAGTGTTGGTGTCCGGGCTGACCAGAGAGTGGCAAAGCGCCAGGGACCACACGCTGGTGCAGCTTGTCGTTAGTGATATTAACGAGGTCAGCGAAGCGTTAACGGCGGAACAACAAAAGAGCATGCTGCGGCAGTTCCAACAATTTCAGCAGGCGCTGCGGGAAAAAAATGTGGCACGGCTTAAGACTTTTTTTGTTTTTCCTGTCGAGGGAATGGTTGCGGATTTCATAACTTTTGACGAGTGGAAGGAACAGTTTTCAGAAAGATTATCGGAACGTTTTTTTGAGCAATATAGAACGGCAATTATGGATAGCCTGCAGGATTTCGTGAAGCTAAGAATTGATCCCGTCACGCTGACCATAGGCGAACACAGAGATAATGCGTTATCTGTTGAGGAACAGAAACGTCGTTATTTTTCAACTGATGAAAAGGGGCTGTTTTATTATCTGGAAAATGGTGTGAAACATGAGGTTTATGGCGTCTGCGATCGTATCATTTACGGTACTTTTGAAGAGGGAGGCTTACGTATTTATCAAGGTACTCGTGCAAATCAGCAAATTCCAGGATTATCACAGGACTGTGATGGTGCCGTCTTTTATACTTTTAAGCTCATTGATGGTAGGTTAAGACTGATTAATAGTGTTTCGGTGGGCTAATAAAAAGTCACCCTCTCCGGTGGTTACCGCCGACGGCATCCGCCAGATGCACCGCCGCCATATTGACGCGACCGGTGATCCAGTAGTAACCATACCGCTGAATACGGATATCAGCTTGTATTCTTCAAGCCGCACCACGGTGACCAATAGCGGCGCGGATGCCGGCTATACTATTTTTACTAATCCTGATAGCCCCGGCGGCGCCTATGCTTTAGACACGTTGCTATTCTCAACCAATTATTACAAAACAGGAGCGACGGTGACGGCGGGCTCGGCAAATGCGGCAGGGGTAATCACTTTTACCTATAACTGAGGGCGATATTCTGATTCTCGCTGCCGCCGATATTTTCCTTTTCGACAATTCATTACACTTGGTGTGGTTTATTTCTTCAGTGTAAGGATGCCGGGAATGAAGTACTTAGGAATGTTGGTTCTATTTTTTACGCAGTGTGTCTGGGCCTACTGCCCTGAGCCAGGTCTACAGGTAAGCCTGCAGGGGAGAATCGAGCTGCGGACGTATCCTGGCCCGCCAAATTGGGAAGATATCAAAAACGGCGATGAGCCGCTGGACAGAGATGTTCTGGTGCTGGATAGCGCAATGATGTGCGATCTCGGGGAGATACAGAACGAAGTACCGGAGATAGAACTCATTTATCGCCAGGGGCTGAAGGGTTGCACGGCGGACACTCGCTGGTGCGGTAAAGCAGTGTTGGTGTCCGGGCTGACCAGAGAGTGGCAAAGCGCCAGGGACCACACGCTGGTGCAGCTTGTCGTTAGTGATATTAACGAGGTCAGCGAAGCGTTAACGGCGGAACAACAAAAGAGCATGCTGCGGCAGTTCCAACAATTTCAGCAGGCGCTGCGGGAAAAAAATGTGGCGCGGCTTAAGACTTTTTTTGTTTTCCCGTTGGAGGGACAGTTTTTCGATTTCACCCTTGAACCTGGCGATCTGACTAATGATGAAAGGTTCAGCAGCGATGATTTTGACCGCAATGCATTGAAAATCATTGCGGGTCTCCAGCCATTAACTCAACTTACCGTCGTTCCTGAAACCCTGACAATAAGCGAATACCGGGTGAATGCTTTATCAGCAGAAGAACAACAGCGTCAGTACGCACCTGCGGATGAGGAAGGCATGTTTTATTACGTAGAAAATGGCCAGCGACATGAAATCTTTGGCGCTTGCGATAACGTTATTCATGGTGATATTGATGCGAAAACATTAAACATTTATCAGGGAACAAGCGCCAATAAACAACTTCCCGGTATATCCGAGGCCTGTGACGGCGGGACATCCTATTTATTTAAACTGATTGACGGTAAATTGCGGCTGGTGAGGAGTTTTTCGGCGGGCTAATAAAAAGCTACCTTCTCCGGCGATTAGCCGGAGAAGGTCATTACGCTTAGTGCGCCTGTCCGCGTTCGATACCGATACCGGTTTGCGAACGGATGAACTGAGCGCGGAACTGCTCGCGCTCGCGCATCCCTTCGGCGGAGTTATCGGTAATCGAGAACAGCCAGATGCCGATGAACGCGATGGCGATGGAGAACAGCGCCGGGTATTCGTATGGGAAGATCGCTTTCTCGTGACCAAGGATCTGCACCCAAATGGTTGGGCCGAGGATCATTAAAATCACCGCAGTGAGCAGGCCGAGCCAGCCGCCGATCATCGCGCCGCGGGTGGTCAGCTTCGACCAGTACATCGACAGCAGGATAATCGGGAAGTTACAGCTGGCGGCGATAGAGAACGCCAGGCCGACCATAAAGGCGATATTTTGGTTTTCGAACAAAATCCCCAGCAGAATCGCCACCACGCCAAGGATCAGCACGGTAATTTTCGACACTTTCAGCTCTTCACGTTCGGTCGCCCCTTTCTTGAACACGTTGGCATACAGGTCATGAGAGACCGCCGATGCCCCCGCCAGCGTCAGCCCGGCGACCACCGCCAGGATCGTGGCAAAAGCCACCGCCGAGATAAAGCCGAGGAACAGGTTACCGCCGACGGCATCCGCCAGATGTACCGCCGCCATGTTATTGCCGCCGATAAGCTGACCGGCGGCATCTTTAAACGCCGGATTCGCTCCCACCAGCATGATGGCGCCGAAGCCGATGATAAAGGTCAGAATATAGAAGTAGCCCATAAAACCGGTCGCGTAGAACACGCTCTTACGCGCTTCTTTGGCGTCGCTCACGGTGAAGAAACGCATCAGGATGTGCGGCAGACCCGCGGTACCAAACATCAGGCCGAGACCGAGCGACAGCGCCGATATCGGGTCTTTCACCAGCCCGCCGGGGCTCATGATCGCTGCCCCTTTCGGATGCACCGCCATCGCTTCGGCGAACAGATTATTGAAGCTGAAGCCGACGTGCTTCATCACCATAAAGGCCATAAAGCTGGCGCCGAACAGCAGCAGGACCGCTTTGATAATCTGTACCCAGGTGGTGGCGAGCATGCCGCCGAACAGCACGTACAACACCATCAGCACGCCGACCAGCACCACCGCCACGTGATAGTTGAGGCCGAATAGCAACTGGATGAGCTTACCGGCGCCAACCATCTGCGCAATCAGATATAGCGCCACCACCACCAGCGAACCGCAGGCGGAGAGGGTGCGGATCGGCCCCTGCTTCAGGCGGTAAGACGCTACGTCGGCAAAGGTGTAACGGCCGAGGTTACGCAGGCGTTCGGCGATCAGAAACAGAATAATCGGCCAGCCGACAAGGAAGCCGAGCGAATAGATCAGTCCATCGTAGCCGGAGGTGTAGACCAGCGCCGAAATGCCGAGGAACGAGGCCGCGGACATAAAGTCGCCGGAAATCGCCAGCCCGTTCTGGAAGCCGGTAATATTGCCGCCAGCGGTGTAGTAATCGCTGCGCGAACGGACGCGTTTTGACGCCCAGTAAGTGATGTACAGCGTCAGGGCGACGAAAATCACGAACATGATAATCGCCTGCCAGTTGGTCGGCTGACGCTGCACCGCGCCGGTAATGGCATCGGCGGCGTTAGCGGCGAAAGGGAGCGTGGCGGCAAGCGCCGTCAGGACTTTTTTCATGATGCTTGCACCTCGCTGATCACGCTTTTGGTCAACTTGTCGTATTCGCCGTTTGCCCGCCAGACGTAAATCCCGGTCAGGACGAAGGACACAATAATGACGCCGATACCAATAGGGATGCCGCGGGTCACGCTGGTGCCTTCATGCAGCGGCGTCCCCAGCCAGCCGGGCGCGAAGGCGATAAGCAAAATAAAGCCTACGTAAATGACCAACATAATGACTGACAGAATGGCGGCAAACCGTTGCCGTGATGCAACTAACTCCCTGAAATGCGCACTATTTTCTATCCGCTGACAAATTTGTTCATTCATCTTCGCGTCTCCAGAGGTAACCCTTATGTCATCCATCGGCTATCCGTCGGCAACAGTGACCCGCCCGACGCTATTGCGTCGAGTCGTCGCTGATTTACCGCTTTCCTGCTGAATAGAATCCTTGGGGGGAGTTTATGTTTTTAACCTCTCCCTCCTAAGAGGGAGAGGGGGTAGGGAATAGGTTAAGGTTATGACGGCATCGCAATGGCCTGCTTCTCTTCGAGCAGTTTGTCCACTACGCCCGGATCGGCCAGCGTCGAGGTATCCCCGAGATTACTGGTATCACCAGCAGCAATCTTACGCAGAATACGGCGCATGATTTTGCCGGAGCGGGTTTTCGGCAACGAGTCGGTCCAGTGCAGTACATCCGGCGTCGCCAGCGGGCCAATCTCTTTGCGTACCCAGTTACGTACTTCGGCATACAGCTCCGGCGTCGGCTCTTCGCCGTGATTCAGCGTCACGTAGGCGTAGATGGCCTGGCCTTTGATGTTATGCGGAATACCGACCACCGCCGCTTCGGCGATTTTCGGATGCGAGACCAGCGCGGATTCAATTTCCGCGGTGCCCAGACGGTGGCCGGAGACGTTCAGTACGTCATCGACGCGACCGGTGATCCAGTAGTAACCATCTTCGTCGCGACGGGCGCCGTCGCCGCTAAAGTACATATTTTTAAAGGTTGAGAAGTAGGTCTGCTCGAAGCGTTCATGATCGCCAAACAGGGTACGCGCCTGGCCAGGCCAGGAGTCGGCGATCGCCAGGTTGCCCTCGGTCGCGCCTTCCAGCGGCGTCCCTTCGTTGTCCACCAGTACCGGCTGGACGCCGAAGAACGGACGCGTGGCGGAACCGGCCTTCAGTTCGGTGGCGCCCGGCAGCGGGGTGATCATGAAGCCGCCGGTTTCGGTCTGCCACCAGGTGTCCATCACCGGGCATTTTTCGCTGCCGATCTTCTTCCAGTACCACTCCCAGGCTTCCGGGTTAATCGGCTCGCCGACCGAGCCGAGGATGCGCAGTGAGGAACGATCGGTACCCTCGATAGCTTTGTCGCCCTCCGCCATCAGCGCGCGGATCGCCGTCGGCGCGGTGTACAGAATATTGACCTGATGTTTGTCCACTACCTGGCACATGCGCGCCGGGGTCGGCCAGTTTGGCACGCCTTCAAACATCAGCGTGGTGGCGCCGCAGGCCAGCGGGCCGTACAGCAGGTAGCTGTGACCGGTGACCCAGCCCACATCGGCGGTACACCAGTAGATATCGCCCGGATGATAATCAAAGACGTATTTGAAGGTAGTCGCCGCATACACCAGGTAGCCGCCGGTAGTGTGCAGCACGCCTTTAGGCTTGCCGGTCGAGCCGGAGGTATAGAGGATGAACAGCGGGTCTTCGGCGTTCATTTCCACCGCTTCATGTTGGTCATCCGCTTTTTCAATCAGATCGCTCCACCACAGGTCGCGACCTTCCTGCCAGTCGATTTTGCCGCCGGTGCGTTTGAGTACCACTACGTGCTCGATGCTGGTGACGTGCGGGTTTTTCAGCGCATCATCGACGTTTTTCTTCAACGGGATGGCGCGACCGGCGCGTAACCCCTCGTCAGAGGTGATCACCAGGCGAGCGCTGGAGTCGATAATGCGTCCGGCAACCGCTTCCGGCGAAAAGCCGCCGAAGATAACCGAATGGATAGCGCCGATGCGCGCGCAGGCCAGCATGGCGACGGCCGCTTCAGGCACCATCGGCATATAGATAGCAACGACATCGCCTTTTTTAATGCCCAGATCGAGCAATACGTTGGCAAAACGGCAAACATCGCGATGGAGTTGGCGATAAGTGATGTTTTTGCTCTGGCTGGCGTCGTCGCCTTCCCAGATGATCGCGGTCTGGTCGCCGCGTTCGTGCAGATGGCGGTCGAGACAGTTGGCCGCGAGGTTCAGGGTGCCATCTTCATACCATTTGATGGAGATGTTTCCCGGGGTGAAAGAGGTATTTTTTACCTGCGTATAGGGCTTAATCCAGTCGAGGATTTTGCCTTGCTCACCCCAGAAGGCATCTGGGTTGCTGATGGATTGTTGGTAGTTCACCTGGTACTGTTGCGGATTCATCAGGCAATGTTCCGCAATCTCTGCGGGAATAGGGTGTTTATGTATTTGGCTCATGGCTTTTTTTCTCCTTTAACTTGTTAAATATATGTCAAATAACCGTTAAGAATAGGGGCTTTATGAGCTTTGTTTACTATTTGGGGGGCAGATCACGCATTGATTAAACTGAATGAAATTCAATCAAATGAAACTTTGAAGTGAAATAATTTACAGCGTGGATTTATAGAAACTGAATGTGTTAAATATTTTTTATAACAAATACTTATGCAATGTAATGCGCTGAAATGGGCGGATTTATGCAGAAAACCAGAGGAAAGCCCTGTTCTTAAAGGCTTGCGCAGCATGCCGTGCAAATGATACTGATATTGCGCGTTAAATAACCCCATAAAGCAACGCAACACAATTCATACCCCTTTCAGTGGGTGCCATTACCTCCCGGAATGGTGCCTTTCATTGAGGAAGTCAGTAGTGATGAAAAAAACAAAAGTCAGCCTGGCCTGGCAGATTTTGCTAGCCCTGGTGCTTGGCATACTTCTGGGCAGCTACCTGCATTACCACGCCGAAAGCCGTGATTGGTTAATCTCAAACCTCCTGACCCCGGCGGGCGATATCTTTATCCACCTGATTAAAATGATTGTCGTCCCGATTGTCATCTCGACGCTGGTGGTGGGCATTGCGGGTGTAGGCGACGCCAAGCAACTGGGCCGCATCGGCGCCAAGACCATTATCTATTTTGAAGTGATCACCACGGTGGCGATTGTGCTGGGGATCACCCTGGCGAACGTCTTCCAACCGGGCAGCGGCATTGATATGTCGCAGCTGGCGGCGGTCGATATCTCGAAATATCAGAACACCACCGCAGAGGTGCAGAGCCACGCTCATGGCCTGATGGGGACTATCCTGTCGCTGGTGCCGACCAATATCGTCGCCTCGATGGCGAAAGGCGATATGCTGCCGATTATCTTCTTCTCGGTGCTGTTCGGTCTGGGCCTCTCTTCATTGCCGGCGACCCATCGCGAACCGCTGGTCACCGTTTTCCGTTCTATCTCTGAAACCATGTTTAAAGTGACGCACATGGTAATGCGCTATGCGCCGGTCGGGGTCTTTGCCCTGATCTCGGTGACCGTCGCCACCTTCGGCTTCGCTTCGCTGTGGCCGCTGGCTAAGTTGGTTATCCTGGTTTACTTCGCGATTCTGTTCTTCGCGCTGGTGGTGCTGGGTATCGTGGCGCGGGTATGTGGGCTGAGCATCTGGATCCTGATTCGTATCCTTAAAGATGAGCTGATTCTGGCTTATTCCACGGCGAGCTCCGAGAGCGTGCTGCCGCGTATCATTGAGAAAATGGAAGCCTACGGCGCGCCAGCCTCAATCACCAGCTTCGTGGTGCCGACCGGCTACTCCTTTAACCTCGATGGTTCGACGCTATATCAGAGCATCGCGGCGATCTTCATCGCCCAACTGTACGGTATCGACCTCTCCCTGTGGCAGGAAATCACTCTCGTGCTGACGCTGATGGTGACCTCGAAAGGCATCGCGGGTGTACCGGGCGTCTCCTTCGTGGTGCTGCTGGCGACCCTGGGTAGCGTGGGGATCCCGCTGGAAGGGCTGGCGTTTATTGCCGGCGTCGACCGTATCCTCGATATGGCGCGTACCGCGCTGAACGTGGTCGGCAACGCGCTGGCGGTGCTGGTTATCGCCAAGTGGGAACATAAGTTTGATCGCAAGAAAGCGCTGGCGTATGAACGCGAAGTGCTGGGCAAGTTTGATAAAACCGCCCAATAAGATGTCAGAGCCCGGCCATTCGCGCCGGGCTTTTTTTAGCCTTTGGTTATCCTGTCGAACTCTTCACATCCGGTATCAAACCCCTCCTGACAGCTGACGTTAAGCCAGTGCAGCGCTTTTTGCGGGTTTGGTTCGATAAAACCTTTCTCTCCCTGCTGGAACATCATCCCTGCCCAGTATTCGGCATAGCCGGTGCGTGAAAGCGCCGAGCTGCCTTTGAAGTATTGCGCGGCCTTGAGGTCATCTTCCGGCGGCAGCACGCCGCTGGCGTAGATAAGCCCCAGCAGCATCTGCGCATCGACGGCCGAGTCGCTCTCTTCATCTTTGGCCGCATCCTGCAGCAGCCTGATGGCGTGCGCATAATCGGTGGGGCCAGCCTGCTGATTTACCAGCACGCGGGCGAGGATAATCTCGCCGGCCTTGCTGCCGGCCTGCACGGATTTTTCCGCTAGCTGTCGGGCCTGTTGATAGTCGGCCTGCTGCGGATTACGGATTTTAAGCTGAGCCAGCAGCGCCATCGCGTCGCCATCGCCCTGCGCCGCCGCTTTCTGCGCCCAGTATTCGGCCTGTTGATAGTTGCCGGAGCTAATCCAGGTATCCGCCAGATAAAACTGCGCGCGCGGATCGCCAGCTTCGGCCTGCTGTTGGTATTGGCTGCCCGGATCCGCAGCGTCTGCGGCGAAGCTTGCCAGCGCCAGCAGTAAATAGAGGTATTTCATTTTTTTATTATCAGTAAGGGAGACCCCCGCAGTATAAAGGGCGGCGGAAAAGAAGAAAATGGCGGGAATTAGCGGGGTGAATACCCGGAGAAGGCGCATGGCGCCTTCTCCGGGCTACGGTTCGGTATTCGGTTGGTAGCCCCGGTAAGCGTAAGCGCCACCG
>NZ_JBEAII010000045.1:0-192809 GCF_040064515.1 Klebsiella sp. CN_Kp104
GCAGTTGACTTTTAATCAATTGGTCGCAGGTTCGAATCCTGCACGACCCACCAATGTAAAAAGGCGCCCTAAAGGCGCCTTTTTGCTATGCGTAGAACTTTAAGATTCGACAAAATTGTCAGGAACAATTTTGCACAACGCGAAAGCGTTGGCCCAAAGGGCGAGTCTCAGGATGAGACGAGTTTCCCTGCAGCAGGTTCGGGTCGAACGCAGTGAGACAACGGAGCCGCTTGCGACGACCGCCCGTATAGCGGCCAGTACACGTTACGGCAGCAATTCCTTAGCTAAAGGTAAAGCGTTTTCTTCTTTCCGGATACCGGTCGAATATGATTTTATATTTTTTGTCATCTTTATTTTTAATTTCAATCAATGTAACGCTTCCATCAGGATCATATAAAATATGCTCTCCTTCTTCTTGATAGCTTCCATAGACATCCACGTAGTTTATCTCTTCGTTAAGTCGGCCAATTGCGGGGCCTGACTGATTATACCGTTTGCACTTTATTAATTTTTTATTGACATTGCACATTTCAGACTTAACATAGAGATTGTCATAATTTCCAAATACATAATATTTAATCCTCCCATTAAGGTAGAAGAAAAACCTGTTTTCTTTATCTGGAGTATAATTATAAGCAAGATACACTTTGTTCCCCCCCATCTCTTTAAAGCCTTTTGGCGCGCCGCCATAAGCGTACTCCGAAACGTAAAGCTTACTTATCTCTTCATTTTGATAACATTTATCATCTTGATTAAATACGATATTATTTATTCTCTTGATCTCACTATCATTTCCAAAGTAGGAAACAGAAGCACACGCATGTTTCTTCACCATCAGCGGCTTACCTTTCCTATTCAGCAATAACTCCTTTACCTCTCCCTTACTATAGAACAGGTAGTTATTATTCCCTGCATTTATCAATAAGCCCAAAGATTGATATTTATTCTCGGCAGCGCATATTGGCAATAAAAATAAACAACCCATCAAAAATGTGAATATTTTTATCGATTGCATTATACCCTCTAATTATTTTTAATTAACATCCACCCCGAAACAAATAAATACGGTGATTATGTCATTGCTATATTTAAAACCTGAGAGCAATATAAGCTTTTAATTTTTAAATGTCATATAACTCTGTGTAGCACCGTTCGCTTTAGCGCTGATAAAGCGGGTCCTCGACCCTGGCTGATGTCAGGTTTGCCCCCTCTTCACGCACGATTTCCCATAGCGCCTGCGCCGCGGTCGACAGAGAGCGATTTTTACGCTGCGCCAGCATCAATTGGCGCTCCACAACAGGGGTTAATCTTTTTACCTGCAAACGGCTGCCCTGCGGCAAGGGTAAAGCCAGCGCCGGCAGTACGCTAATACCAATCCCCGATTCCACCATCGGGAACAGCGTCGCCGGATGACCAATTTCCTGCACAATATCGGCTTTGATGGCAAAACGCGCCAGCGCGGCATCAATCAGCGGCCGGCTGCCGGAAGCATAGTCCTGCAATACCAGCCTCTCCCCTTGCAACTCCTGCCAGTTGACCGATAACTGCCGGGAAAAACGGTGATCCTCACGACATAACAACAGAAAAGGTTCCGCCAACACGGACTCGCACTGCAAGTCTGCCGCCGTCCCCGGATCGATAACGATACCAAAATCAACCTCGCCCTGACGGATACTTTCCAGCACCCACTGCTGCGGCCTGTCATGCAGTACGAAATCAATATCCGGATAGCGGCGATTGCTATGAGCGATGCATTGCGGGATCAGATGCGCCGAGATGGTCTGGCTGGCGGCGACGCGCACGGTCCCCGTCAACTGCTGCCCTACCCGCCCCGCTTCACGCAGGGTCACATGGAGTTCATCAAGCAAACGCTCAAGCTTGCCCGCCAACTGATGGCCTGCTTCGGTGAGCACCACTTCACGCGTCGTTCTGTCGAGCAAACGTACGCCGGTCTGATGCTCCAGCTCCTTAACGCTATGGCTCACTGCCGACTGGCTAAGACCAATAATTTCCCCGGCACGGCTAAAACTGCGCGCCCTGGCGACGGTGACAAAGACCTTTAACTGACGTAACGAGTAATTCATCTGTTTTATTCATGAATAGATGCAATAAATCAATTTTATTTCTCAAAACAAAGAAAGCACAATAGCGGCATCGAATTTCAGGAGCGTTTATGAAACTTTTCCGCATTCTTGATCCATTTACACTGACATTGATTACCGTGGTTCTGCTGGCCTCGTTCTTTCCGGCGCGCGGCGAATTCGTCCCTTTCGTCGAGCATCTCACCACCGCCGCCATCGCGCTGTTATTCTTTATGCACGGCGCCAAGCTGTCGCGTGAAGCAATTATCGCCGGTGGCAGCCACTGGCGTTTACACCTGTGGGTGATGTGCAGCACCTTTATTGTTTTTCCGGTTCTGGGGGTTCTGTTTGCGTGGTGGGCGCCGATTAAGGTCGACCCGATGCTCTATAGCGGTTTTATTTACCTTTGTATCTTACCGGCGACCGTACAGTCAGCAATTGCCTTTACTTCGCTCGCCGGCGGTAACGTCGCCGCGGCGGTCTGTTCCGCTTCAGCATCAAGTCTGCTCGGTATTTTTGTTTCGCCATTGCTGGTAGGGCTGCTAATGCATTTGCATGGCGCTGGCGGCGATCTGGAACAGGTCGGTAAGATTATGCTGCAGCTGCTGCTGCCGTTTGTTCTTGGACACTTGTCGCGCCCGTGGATCGGTAGCTGGGTGGCGAAACATAAAAAATGGATTGGCAAAACCGACCAGACCTCGATCTTGCTGGTGGTCTACTCCGCCTTCAGCGAAGCCGTCGTCAATGGAATCTGGCATAAAGTGGGCGTAGGCTCGCTGTTGTTTATCGTCGTTGTCAGCCTGGTGCTGTTGGCTATTGTCATCGCGATCAACGTTTTTGTCGCCCGCCGCTGCGGCTTTAGCAAGCCGGATGAAATTACCATCGTCTTCTGCGGCTCGAAAAAGAGCCTGGCGAACGGGATACCGATGGCGAATATCCTGTTCCCGGCATCGATTCTGGGGATAATGGTGCTGCCGCTAATGATCTTCCATCAGATCCAACTGATGGTCTGCGCTGTACTGGCTCGTCGCTATAAAGCGCAAACAGACGCCCAACAGGCGCAGGAGAAATCCCGCGCTACGGCAGGTTAACGCGGTTGTTTAAGGGGCTGCACCAGTTGCGTCAGCCCCTCGGTCTTGATTAATAAGGTCAACGCCATCAGCTCGCCGAGATGCCCGGCAGGGAATTGATCCTTACGGGCAAACCACAGCAAATACTCTTCCGGGACGTCGATCAAACGGCGCCCCTTATATTTGCCAAACGGCATCTCGGTATTAGCAATCTCGATGAGCTGTGCTTTATCCACGTTATTCTCCCAGCAGGCGCATCATTTCGGCTTCGTCGATAACCTCAATGCCTAACTCCTGCGCCTTCGCAAGCTTAGAGCCCGCCGCTTCGCCGGCGATCACCAGATCGGTTTTCTTCGACACGCTGCCGGCGACTTTCGCCCCCAGCGCGACCAGCCGCGCTTTGGCATCATCGCGCGACAGCTGGCTCAGGCTACCGGTTAATACCACGGTTTTACCAGCAAACGGACTGTCAATTTCTTCCGCCTTCACCACCACCGGCGCCGGCCAGCGAACGCCTTCAGCGCGCAGTTGCGCGATGACCTCGCGGTTGCTCTCTTCGGCGAAGAAGTTAAAAGTATGTGTGGCGACGACAATCCCGACGTCAGGCACCTTCTGCAGCTCCTCAATTGAAGCCTGTTCCAGCGCTTCAATAGTGCCAAAATGCGCCGCCAGTCCCGCGGCGGTCGCCTCACCGACTTCGCGAATACCTAACGCATACAGGAAGCGGGCGAAAGTCGTCTCTTTCGCTTTCTCCAGCGCGTTGACCACATTTTGCGCCGATTTCGGTCCCATGCGATCCAGCCCGGTAAGCTTACCGGCGCTGAGGCGGAACAGATCGGCTGGCGTATGGACGTACTCTTTCTCAACCAGCTGATCGATGATTTTATCGCCCATACCGTCGACATCCAGCGCCCGTCGGGAGACAAAGTGCTTCAGCGCTTCTTTACGCTGTGCGCCGCAGATAAGTCCGCCGGTACAGCGCGCCACCGCTTCCCCTTCCACCCGTTCAACATCGGAATGACATACCGGACAATGTGTAGGGAAGATGATTTCACGCGTATGTTCCGGGCGTTCGGAAAGCACCACGTTGACGACCTGCGGGATCACATCCCCCGCGCGGCGAATGACCACTTTGTCGCCAATACGCAGACCTAAACGTTCGATTTCGTCGGCGTTATGCAGGGTGGCGTTACTGACCAGCACCCCGGCCACGTGCACCGGTTCAAGGCGCGCTACCGGCGTAATCGCTCCGGTACGCCCCACCTGGAATTCCACATCGTTGACAAAAGTCATCTGCTCCTGGGCCGGGAATTTAAAGGCCACCGCCCAGCGAGGAGCGCGGGCGACGAAACCAAGCTGTTCCTGCAGCGCCAGCGAATCGACTTTAATCACCACGCCGTCAATATCAAAACCTAGATGCGGACGGTCTTCTTCAACCTGGCGATAGTAAGTAAGCACTTCCTCTGGAGAATGACACAGCTTCACGCGGTCGCTCACCGGCAATCCCCACTGCTTAAACTGCTGCAAACGCCCAGAGTGGCTGGCCGGTAGTTCGCCGCCTTCCAGCACGCCAACGCCGTAGCAGAAGAAGGTAAGCGGTCGCTTCGCGGTAATACGCGGATCCAGCTGGCGCAACGAACCCGCGGCGGCATTGCGCGGGTTAGCAAATACTTTGCCACCGGTGCGGCGCGCTTCTTCATTGATTTTTTCAAATCCGGCCTGCGGCAGGAACACTTCTCCGCGCACTTCCAGCCGCGCCGGGATATTGTCGCCGCGTAGCTTCAGCGGAATAGCGCGAATGGTTCGCACGTTGGAGGTAATATCCTCGCCGGTGGTGCCATCGCCACGGGTCGCCGCCTGCATCAGCACGCCGTTTTCATAAAGGATACTGACCGCCAGGCCATCGAGCTTGAGCTCGCAGCACCAGGTCAGATCCGCCGTATCGCTTAAACGGTCCTGCACGCGTTTGTTAAAGGCGAGGAAACTCTCTTCATCAAAGACGTTATCCAGCGACAGCATGGGCACTTCATGGCGAATCTGGCTGAAAGAGGCCAATGGCGCCGCGCCAACGCGTTGGGTCGGCGAGTCAGGGGTAATCAGCTCAGGATGTTGCGCTTCGAGTTCGCGCAGTTCGCGCATCAGCCGGTCATATTCCGCATCGGGAATCTCCGGGGTGTCCATAACATGATACAGATATTCATGATGGCGAAGGGTGGTTCGCAGTTCAGTCAGTTTTTGTTCGATTGGTTCCATATCGCACCATCAATGATAAAAAACCCCCGACGGGCGGGGGTTCAGATTAAGCAGACGACACGCTAGCGCGTAGATCAGGCGTTAGCCTCTTTTACTTCGCGAATACGATCCTGGTACTCACGCAGTTTCTGCGGCGTCATCATCCGACGCTGGTCGTCAAGCACCACGCCGCCAACTTCATCGGCGATGTACTGCGCCGATTGCAGCATCAGTTTAAAGTTTTGCAGCTCGTCGCCAAACGACGGCACCTGCATAAAGATAGTCACGCCTGGCGTGGTCATATCCACCATCGCATCCGGATTGAAGGTGCCAGGTTTAACCATGTTCGCCAGGCTGAACAATACCTGTCCGCTACCGTCCGGGCTTAAATGACGATGGAAAATATTCATATCGCCAAACTTAAAGCCGGCCTGCTGGATGCTGTTGATCAGCAGTTCGCCATTAAGCTGCGAACCGTGATGCGCGGCGACGTTCATCACGATGACCGTCTCTTTGCGCTCTTTCGGCTGCGGCGCAGCGGCCGGCTGCAGAGGTTCAGCGGCTGGCGCTTCAGGGGCCGGTTGCGGCTGCGGCGCGGCAGGCTGTTGAACCGGCGCAGGTTGTTGAGCAACAGGTTGTGGGACTGGCGCCGACTGTTGAGCTACAGGCTGCTGCGGCGCAGGCTGCACCGGCTGCTGATATTGCGGCGGTACCGGCTGCGGCTGATGGACCGGCTGCGCTGGATGTACCGGCTGAGCAGGGGCAACATGATGCGGCGGCTGGGCCTGCGGCTGCGGAGCAACAGGCTGCTGCGGGCGCGGCGCGTGCGACGGCGCCTGATGAACCGGCTCGTCCTGACGCACAGGCTGCTGCACCTGACGCTCATAAGGAGGCTGATACTGGTGTTGCGGCGCCTGACGAGGTGCTTCTTGCTCCCCATATGCGCCGTTCGGGGCGTGATTAACCCGGTGAACGCGAACTTCACCTACGCCTTCAACATCGTCATCAAAGTCATCGCCTTCCGATGTTTCATCGTCGCGAGACTTCATACGTTTCAGTGGGCGATCGCGGAACATCGAGGAACGCTCTTTACGGCTGGTCCAGAAACCATGTACCAGTAAAGCGATTATGGCGATCGCGCCAACAATGATTAATATCAGACGCAAATCCTGCATCATTATATTCTCTGTTGTTCTAACACCTTGCCACCACGGCAAACATTTACTCACTAAGAGTATTTGCCGATTACATCAAGTGCAAGTGCGTCTGCCCCTTTCACCCCATAAAGATGAACTAAATCGTGCTTTTTGCTGTTTTTTCGAACATTTCCTAACTGGTTATTGTCTGACAACCCGATAAAATAAGCGGGCATTCACACTGAATGTTAAAAAAGGAGCATCGCCTGACTATGGTTTCATCATCCGCAACTACCCCACGTAGCGGCGTCTACTATTTTTCACAAGGCTGGAAACTCATCAGGCTGCCAGGGATCCGACGTTTCGTGTTCCTGCCTTTATTAGTTAACGTGATTCTGATGGGCGGCGCGTTCTGGTGGCTGTTTACCCGCCTCGATAGCTGGATCCCTTCATTAATGAGCCATGTGCCTGAATGGCTTCAGTGGTTAAACTACCTGCTGTGGCCGGTGGCGGTTATCTCTATTTTGTTGGTATTTGGTTACTTCTTTTCGACCATCGCCAACTGGATTGCCGCGCCGTTTAGCGGCCTGCTGGCGGAACAGCTCGAAGCGCGACTGACCGGCGCGACGCCGCCCGACGTTGGCATATTCGGCATCATGAAAGATGTCCCGCGCATCATGAAACGCGAATGGCAAAAGTTTGCCTGGTACCTGCCGCGCGCCATCGTTCTGTTACTGCTGTACTTTATCCCCGGCATTGGCCAAACCGTCGCGCCGGTACTGTGGTTCTTGTTTAGCGCCTGGATGCTGGCCATTCAGTATTGCGACTATCCGTTCGATAACCATAAAGTGCCGTTTAAAACCATGCGCGAGGCGCTGCGTTCGCGGAAGGTCATCAACATGCAGTTTGGCGCGCTGACCAGCCTGTTCACCATGATCCCGGTTCTCAACCTGGTTATTCTGCCAGTCGCTATCTGCGGCGCGACGGCGATGTGGGTGGATTGCTATCGCGATAAGCACGCGATGTGGAAATAGTGCGCTTAGCTCTCTCTTTCGGGGCGGTTCACGCCGCCCCTTATTTCCGTCTTATTCCTTCTTGCTCATCATTATTTCCCTTCAGCATATAGATATGCTAAATCCTTACTTCCGGATATTGTTTAAGCGGGTATGCTGAAGCCGTACCCCCAAATTTCATACAGTTAAGGACGGGCCATGAGTAAGATTTTTGAAGACAACTCCCTGACAATCGGTCATACGCCGCTGGTACGACTGAACCGCATCGGTAATGGCCGAATCCTGGCCAAGGTAGAATCTCGTAACCCGAGCTTTAGCGTTAAATGCCGTATCGGCGCCAATATGATTTGGGATGCTGAAAAGCGCGGCGTACTGAAACCGGGTGTGGAACTGGTTGAACCAACCAGCGGCAACACCGGTATCGCCCTCGCCTACGTCGCCGCCGCTCGCGGCTACAAACTGACGCTGACCATGCCGGAAACCATGAGCGTGGAACGCCGCAAGCTGCTGAAAGCGCTGGGCGCTAATCTGGTGCTGACCGAAGGCGCGAAAGGCATGAAAGGCGCCATCCAGAAGGCGGAAGAGATTGTCGCCAGCGACCCGGAAAAATATCTGCTGCTGCAGCAGTTCAGTAACCCGGCTAACCCGGAAATTCACGAAAAGACCACCGGCCCGGAAATCTGGGAAGACACCGATGGCCAGGTTGACGTCTTTATCTCCGGCGTCGGTACCGGCGGTACCCTGACCGGTGTTTCTCGTTATATTAAAGGCACTAAAGGTAAAAAAGATCTGATTACCGTCGCCGTTGAGCCGACCGACTCGCCTGTTATCGCCCAGGCGCTGGCTGGTGAAGAGCTGAAACCTGGCCCGCACAAAATTCAGGGCATCGGCGCCGGCTTTATCCCGGGCAACCTCGACCTGAAACTGGTCGATAAAGTGGTCGCCATCACCAACGAAGAAGCCATCTCCACCGCTCGTCGCCTGATGGAAGAAGAAGGTATTCTGGCCGGTATCTCTTCCGGCGCTGCTGTCGCCGCGGCGTTAAAGCTGCAGGAAGATGAAGCCTTTACCAATAAGAATATTGTGGTTATCCTACCGTCTTCCGGTGAGCGTTATTTAAGCACGGCGCTGTTCGCAGATCTCTTCACCGAGAAAGAATTGCAACAGTAGTGCCAGTTTGTAAAAACCGTGTAAAAAAGCACCTTTTCGGGTGCTTTTTTGTGGCATACGTCAAAGTTTTACCCCTCCTGGCATTGATTCACCTCGTAGGGTCTGGTATTTAACCAGCACATTTATTTTGAAGCGCGAAATTATTCAGATTTGGATTTCCGCAGGCTGAATCGATTTTATGATTTGGTTCAAGTCTTCCTTTCGCGGCATAATGTTTAATGAAGTGCTAGACGTCAACGGACTTAAGGTCCTCTCAGCGGTTCCGCTGCTGACGCCTTAGCCACACACGTAACGCCGGCGCTAACAATACAGGCTAAAGTTTGGTCGTTAGGCTAGACTTTAGGTCCACAACACTAAACCTATAAGTTGGGGAAATATAATGTTCCAGCAAGAAGTTACCATTACCGCTCCGAACGGTCTGCACACCCGCCCTGCTGCTCAGTTTGTTAAAGAAGCGAAAGGCTTCACTTCTGAGATCACTGTAACCTCCAACGGCAAAAGCGCCAGCGCAAAAAGCCTGTTCAAACTGCAAACTCTGGGCCTGACTCAGGGTACCGTTGTGACCATCTCCGCTGAAGGCGAAGATGAGCAAAAAGCAGTTGAGCATCTGGTTAAACTGATGGCTGAACTCGAGTAAGTTCACGGGTTCTTTTTAATATCAGTCACAAGTAAGGTAGGGTTATGATTTCAGGCATTTTAGCATCCCCGGGTATCGCTTTCGGCAAGGCTCTCCTGCTGAAAGAAGATGAAATTGTCATCGACCGGAAGAAAATTTCTGCCGATAAGGTTGATCAGGAAGTTGAACGTTTCCTGAACGGCCGCACCAAGGCCTCCGCCCAGCTGGAGGTCATCAAAACCAAAGCTGGTGAAACTTTCGGTGAAGAAAAAGAAGCCATCTTCGAAGGGCATATTATGCTGCTGGAAGATGAGGAGCTTGAGCAGGAAATCATAGCCCTGATTAAAGATAAGCACATGACTGCCGATGCGGCAGCCAATGAAGTTATCGAAGGTCAGGCAACTGCACTGGAAGAGCTGGATGACGAATACCTGAAAGAGCGTGCCGCTGACGTACGCGATATCGGTAAACGTCTGCTGCGCAACATTCTGGGCCTGGCAATCATCGATCTGAGCGCTATCGCGGAAGAAGTCATCCTCGTTGCCGCCGATCTGACCCCGTCGGAAACCGCACAGCTGAACCTGAACAAGGTGCTGGGTTTCATCACCGACGCGGGCGGCCGTACTTCCCACACCTCTATCATGGCGCGCTCCCTTGAGCTGCCGGCAATTGTCGGTACCGGAAGCGTCACCTCCCAGGTGAAAAACGGCGACTATCTGATTCTCGATGCGGTTAACAACCAGGTTCTGGTTAACCCGAGCAACGAAAAAATTGAAGAGCTGCGTGCGCTGCAGGCGCAGGTTGCTGAAGAAAAAGCGGAACTGGCGAAACTGAAAGATCTGCCGGCCATCACCCTCGACGGTCATCAGGTTGAAGTTTGCGCTAACATCGGTACCGTTCGCGACGTAGACGGCGCTGAGCGCAACGGCGCGGAAGGCGTGGGCCTGTACCGTACCGAATTCCTGTTCATGGACCGCGATTCTCTGCCGACTGAAGAAGAACAGTTCGCAGCCTATAAAGCGGTGGCTGAAGCGTGCGGCTCACAGGCCGTTATCGTTCGCACCATGGACATCGGCGGCGATAAAGAGCTGCCGTACATGAACTTCCCGAAAGAAGAGAACCCGTTCCTCGGCTGGCGTGCCGTGCGTATCGCGATGGATCGTAAAGAGATCCTCCGCGACCAGGTTCGCGCTATCCTGCGTGCCTCCGCTTTCGGTAAGCTGCGCATCATGTTCCCGATGATCATCTCTGTTGAAGAAGTGCGCGCACTGAAGAAAGAGATTGAGAACTACAAACAGGAACTGCGTGACGAAGGTAAAGCTTTTGACGAATCAATTGAGATCGGCGTGATGGTGGAAACCCCGGCAGCCGCGACTATTGCTCGTCATTTAGCCAAAGAAGTTGATTTCTTTAGTATCGGAACCAATGATTTAACGCAATATACTCTGGCAGTTGACCGTGGTAATGATATGATCTCGCATCTTTACCAGCCGATGTCACCGTCTGTGCTGACTCTGATCAAGCAAGTTATTGATGCTTCTCATGCAGAAGGCAAATGGACTGGTATGTGTGGTGAGCTTGCGGGCGATGAACGTGCTACACTTCTGTTGCTGGGTATGGGGCTGGACGAATTCTCTATGAGCGCCATTTCCATCCCGCGCATCAAGAAGATTATTCGTAACACGAACTTCGAAGATGCGAAAGTATTAGCAGAGCAGGCTCTTGCTCAACCGACAACGGACGAGTTAATGACGCTGGTTAACAAGTTCATTGAAGAAAAAACAATCTGCTAATCCACGAGATGCGCGGCCCAAATTACTGCTTAGGAGAAGATCATGGGTTTGTTCGATAAACTGAAATCTCTGGTTTCTGATGACAAAAAAGACACCGGAACTATTGAGATTGTTGCTCCGCTCTCTGGCGAGATCGTCAACATCGAAGACGTGCCGGATGTGGTTTTTGCGGAGAAAATTGTGGGTGATGGCATTGCCATCAAACCTACTGGCAACAAAATGGTTGCGCCGGTAGAGGGTACCATCGGTAAAATTTTTGAAACCAACCATGCTTTCTCTATTGAATCCGATAGCGGCATTGAGCTGTTTGTTCACTTCGGTATCGATACCGTTGAACTGAAAGGCGAAGGCTTCAAGCGCATCGCTGAAGAAGGTCAGCGCGTGAAAGTCGGCGACCCGGTTATCGAATTCGATCTGCCGCTGCTGGAAGAAAAAGCCAAGTCTACCCTGACTCCGGTTGTTATCTCCAACATGGATGAGATCAAAGAGCTGATCAAACTGTCCGGTAGCGTCACCGTTGGTGAAACTCCGGTTATCCGCATCAAGAAGTAATTCTTGCTTGCCGAGAAAATGGCGCCTGAAGGCGCCATTTTTTTATGCTGGGCGGTAGCATTTTTCACTCGCCAGGATTTTCATCCCCTGCGGGCTACTTTCCAGAATCCGCCGTTCGCTATCCGCAACCCATAGCTCGCACTGGTAGCCAGGATCGCTTTCAAACAACGACCTCGCCCTACAGGCATCTTCCAGCGCGTTCATTCCCGTTGTCTCGAAATGGCCGACGGTTCTTCCCTCCCTGCGTACCACTAACCGATAGCTATGCATCGTTATTGCGCTCCAGACGGCGGTAAAATAAGTTCATCGCAGCCCTGACTCTCGGTCCAGGTCATTACCGCCAGCACGCGCTGAGCGGCGGCGCGCGTAGCGTCTCCCAACGGCATGTCGCGCACCAGGTTGCTGATGAGCTCGGCGCAGAACAGGTCGCCGGTGCCTTTGAGGTCGGTTTCGACGCGAGGATGGACGACCACTTCGACCGCGTCGTCGGTGACCACCAGCACGTTAATAGTCGAAGCATCCGGTCCAGGCGCGCTGGTAATCACCACCCACTTTAGCGTATCGGAAAGCAGACTTCGCGCGGCGACCACCGCTTCCTGCTGGTTGTGGCACGGCATGCCGCTGAGGGTTTCGAGCTCGAACAGATTTGGTGTGATACCCCGCGCCAGCGGCAATAGATGGCGGCGATAAGCCTCGGGGATCTCCGCTTTTACGTAAATGCCGCTATCCACGTCGCCAATCACCGGGTCAACCAGAATACAGAGGTCGGGATGGTGCACGCGGATCCGCTGCAGCCACTGCGCCAGCAGCGCAATTTGCCCGGCGCTGCCCATATAGCCGGTGGTTACCGCCCGCAGCTCGCGAAGCGCATCACGCTCCTCCAGCGCCCGCAGATAGCCGCTAAACCACTCTTCCGGGATCACTCCACCGTAGAAAGTATCGTAATGTGGGGTATTGCTGAATAACACCGTCGGCACCGCCATCACCCGTAATTCATGCTGCTTGATTGCCGGTACCGCGATACTGTTGCCGACGCTGCCGTATACCACCTGCGATTGCACCGCCACAATATCAACCTCCAGCGCCCGGCTGTGGTCGTTAAAGAGCACGGACTGTATTTCGTCTTGCTGACTCATCCTTTCTCCCCCCGCTGGACAGCGGGTCATACTCTGATTATCATTCGTCCTATGCTAAAATTCATTTTGTCATAGGTCAATAATGTTCACCGGAAAAACCGCAAGCGAGATTTTCGATAACATCCGTCATCTGGTGCAGAGCGGCGCGTTGCAACCCGGCGAGGCGCTGCCGCCGGTGCGCGAACTGGCAGGCGAACTGGCAGTCAACCGCAATACGGTGGCGGCGGCCTACAAGCGGCTGGTGACTTCAGGGCTCGCCGTCAGTCAGGGGCGTAACGGCACGGCCATTAAGGCGCGCAATACGCTTAATGCGGTCGAGGGTGGCGATCCAACGACATCGCTGATTGATATTTCCGGCGGCAATCCGGATCCACGATGTCTGCCGGATATTGGCCGTTTTCTTCCGCAGCTGGCGCAGACCCCGCACTTATATGGCGATGCCGCCGTTGAGCCACGGCTGGCTGACTGGGCCCGGGAGTGGGTCAGCGGTGATATCGGCCAGGAATTTGACATCAACTTGACCAGCGGCGCGATTGACGCTCTGGAACGACTGCTCTGCGCGCTGCTGCTACCCGGCGACAGCGTCGCGGTAGAAGACCCCTGCTTTCTGAGCAGCATCAATATGCTGCGTTACGCCGGTTTCCAGCCCAGCCCTGTCGCCGTCGACGGTGAAGGCATGGACCCGGAGCGGCTTGAAGAAGCACTGCGCAACGGCGCCCGCGCGGTAATACTGACTCCACGCGCCCACAACCCGACCGGCTGCAGTTTGACGCCGGAGCGCGCACAAGCGATTCGCGCCGTGCTCGCCCGCTATCCGCAGACGCTGGCGATCGTTGACGATCACTTCGCTCTGCTCTCAGCGACATGCTGGCACAATCCGCTACCTGACGGCATTCAGCGTTGGGCGCTGGTGCGCTCAATGTCCAAAACCCTGGGCCCGGATTTGCGGCTGGCGATAGTCGCCAGCGACCCGACAACCTCGGCGGCGCTGCGCCTGCGCCTGAACGCCGGTAGCCAGTGGGTCAGCCATTTACTACAAGAGCTGGCGTTCGCCTGCCTGAATGATAGCGCTTTTGCCGCTTCTCTGACTGCGAGCCAGCGCCATTATCAGCAGCAAAATCAGCAGCTCGCCGCCGCGTTGGCCCGCCACGGCGCTGGCGATTATCCGCCTGGCGATGGTCTTAACTTCTGGCTGCCGCTATCAGCCGCCAGCCAGCCGCTGGCGCTGCGTCTGGCGCGGGCCGGTTGGCTGGTGCGTGAAGGTGAAGCCTTTGGCGTGAAAACACCGGCGCACGGCCTGCGCCTGTCGCTGGGCGCCTTAACCGAGGCGCAAATTGAACAACTTGCACACGATTTATCGCTGGTCTTACCTTGTTAAACACGGGAGTTTTATGCGGATCCACTTTATCGTTCATGAAGTTTTTGAAGCGCCTGGCGCCTATCTGCGCTGGGTTAACGCGCGCGGCTATCAGGCCAGCTGGTCGCGAGTTTATGCAGGGGATCCGCTGCCGGCGAATGCCGAAGGTTTCGATATGCTGGTGGTACTTGGCGGCCCGCAATCACCACGCACCACGCTTGCCGAGTGCCCATGGTTTGATGCCCATGCCGAGAAAAACCTGATTGCCCAGGCGATTGCCGCCGGGCGTATCGTGGTCGGGATTTGTCTCGGATCGCAGCTCATCGGCGAAGCGCTGGGGGCGCCGGTGATGCAAAGCCCGGAAAAAGAGATTGGCCACTATCCTATCATCCTGACCACCGCCGGACTGCAGGATGACAACATCGCCCATTTCGGCTCATCGGTGGTAGTCGGTCACTGGCACAACGATATGCCGGGCCTGACGCCTGCGGCAGAAGTCCTGGCTTCCAGCGAAGGGTGCCCGCGGCAAATCGTCAAATATAGCGATCGGGTCTACGGTTTTCAGTGCCATATGGAGTTTGACGCGGAGGTCATTGAGTTATTAATTACCCACTCGCAACATGAACTTGCCGCCGCAAAAGGCAGGCGCTTTATTCGCAGCGAAGATGAAATGAGACAATGGGATTATCGCGAGATGAATCAAAAACTATGGGCGTTTCTGGATAAGCTGGTAGCGAAACACGCACTTTAGTTAACCGACCCCCAAGCCTGGCATGGGGGCCGTGATAGCGCGTTTAGATACCCGCCCCCTGGCTGAAGTGTTCTTCGCCGAACACGCCGGTTGACAGATAGCGATCGCCGCGATCGCAGATGATCGCCACCACCACCGCGCCCGGATTGGCGCGAGCAATACGCAGCGCCCCGGCAACCGCGCCGCCGGAACTGACGCCACAGAAGACCCCTTCCTGTACGGCCAACTGGCGCATCGTGTTTTCCGCATCCTGCTGGTGGATATCCAGCACCTCATCCACCAACGAGGCATTAAAAATGCCCGGCATATATTCCTGCGGCCAGCGGCGGATCCCCGGAATGCTGCTGCCCTCTTCCGGCTGTAGCCCAATGATGCTTACCGGCTTCGCCTGTTCGCGCAGAAAACGCGATACGCCGGTAATGGTACCGGTGGTGCCCATGCTGGAAACAAAGTGGGTGATACGCCCGTCCGTCTGGCGCCAGATCTCCGGGCCGGTGGTGGTGTAATGGGCGTATGGGTTATCCGGATTGTTAAACTGATCCAATAGCTTACCCTCGCCACGCTCTGCCATCGCGGCGGCCAGATCGCGAGCGCCCTCCATCCCCTGCTCTTTGGTGACCAGGATGAGTTCAGCGCCGTAGGCGCGCATTGCGGCGCGCCGCTCCTGGCTCATGTTGTCCGGCATCAGCAGTTTCATCTGATAGCCTTTTAACGCCGCAATCATCGCCAGCGCGATACCGGTATTACCGCTGGTCGCCTCGATCAATACATCGCCGGGTTTAATTTCGCCGCGCTTTTCCGCTTCGACAATCATCGACAGCGCGGCGCGATCTTTTACCGAGCCTGCCGGGTTGTTGCCCTCAAGCTTGAGCCAAATTTCGCTGCCGTTGTCCGGCCCCAGACGTTGTAATTTCACCAGCGGCGTGTTGCCAATTGTTTGTTCTAATGTGTTCACTTCAGCTGTCCAATAAAAAGCCCGGCCGCGTCATGCGCTCCGGGCTGTCAGCCGGGGCAGCGCTGAGCCGCCCGGCAAAAGCACGTGGATTTAAGCTATCAGGCCGACTCTGCCAGAGCAAGTTCGCCGCGCGGCTCGATGCGCTCGGTTCCGTTATACAGGCGCGCATTCTGCAAGCCGACAAACAGGCGTTCGCCGCGGGACGGAGCCTCATCGCCCGCCAGCACCACGCTCAGCGGTTCGTCATACCACCCAAGAGGCTGGACGACTAATTGGGTGTAGTGCCCCTTCGGACTAGCTTCCAGCACCTGCACCGGCAACGGCGAATCCAGGCTGGTACGGCGGCTGATATCTACTTCCCACGGCCGCAGGAACAGATCGACCGGCCCCTGGTATGCCGGGGTATAGCCTAAAGGCCAGCGGTGGGCGCCGACGTGGAACTGGCCGCCGCGAATGGTGCCCTGCAGGCGGTTAACTTCGCCCATAAACTCGAGCACAAAACGGGTCGAAGGTTCACGCCAGACGCGTTCAGGCGCATCGGCCTGTTCGATGTTGCCCTGGCTCATTACCACTACCCGATCGGCGACTTCCATCGCCTCTTCCTGGTCGTGGGTAACAAACACGCTGGTGAATTTTAATTCTTCGTGCAGCTGGCGCAGCCAGCGGCGCAATTCTTTACGCACCTGCGCATCCAGCGCGCCAAAGGGTTCATCCAGCAGCAGAATTTGCGGCTCGACCGCCAGCGCGCGCGCTAACGCCACGCGCTGCTTCTGGCCGCCGGAAAGCTGCGCCGGATAACGGTCAGCAAGATGGGCCAGTTGCACCATCTCCAACAGTTTGGTCACTTTGGCTTTAATCGCCGCCGCATTGGGACGCTCACGGCGCGGCAGCACGGTCAGGCCAAAGGCGATGTTATCGAATACCGTCATATGTCGAAACAGCGCATAGTGCTGGAAAACAAAGCCCACTTTACGATCGCGCGCGTGCATTCGGCTCACGTCGGTACCGTGAAAACGGATATGGCCGCTGGATTGATGCTCCAGCCCGGCGATAATCCGCAATAAGGTGGTTTTACCGGAGCCGGACGGCCCCAACAGCGCAACCATTTGCCCGGAAGGGATATCCAGCGAGATATCATTCAGCACCTGGGTGCGACCAAACGATTTCTTAATATTGGCAATCTCAATGCTCATGATTTCCCTCCTGTTGCGCGCGTTTTTCCTGATTGGCCAGACGCCATTGCAACATACTCTTTAAAAACAGGGTCAAAATAGCCATTAACGTCAGCAGGGCCGCGGCGGTAAACGAACCGACGGTGTTGTAGTCCTGCTGCAGTAATTCAATTTGCAGCGGCAGCGACAGCGTTTCGCCGCGGATCGAGCCGGAAACGACCGACACCGCGCCGAATTCGCCAATCGCGCGGGCGTTGGTCAGCACCACGCCGTACAGCAGCGCCCAGCGAATATTGGGTAGCGTCACCCGGCGGAACATCTGCCAACCGGAAGCGCCGAGCAGTATCGCCGCTTCATCTTCGTTGCTCCCCTGGCTCATCATCACCGGTACCAGCTCGCGGACCACAAACGGGCAGGTGACGAAGATAGTCGCCAGCACCATACCCGGCCAGGCGAACATGATCTGCATGTTGTGCTCATCAAGCCAGCCGCCGAGTGGGCCGTTGGAGCCGTAAAACAGTAAATAAACCAGACCTGCCACCACCGGCGAGACGGCGAACGGGATATCCAGCATCGTCAGCAGCAGCTGGCGGCCAGGGAAGGTAAAGCGCGTCACCAGCCAGGCCAACAGCGTACCGAATACCAGATTCACCGGCACGGTAATCAACGCGATCATCACCGTCAGCCAGATGGCGTGCAGCATGTCCGGATTGGCCAGGTTTTCCAGCACCGGCATTAACCCTTTACTGAAAGCCTGGACAAAAATATAAATCATCGGCACCACGAGGATGAAGGCGGATACCAGCATCCCGACGCCGATCAGAAACCATTTGCCCCAGTTGATCCGGGGCGCGTCATAGCGCTTCAATTGAGTAACTTCCGCCATTAGTGACCTACCACGCGTCGACCAAAGCGACTCTGCAGGGTGTTGATAGAGAACAGCAGCAGCAGCGAAGCCGCGAGGATCACCGAGGCAATCGCGCTCGCCGCCGGGTAATCAAACTCCTGCAAACGAATGAAAATCATCAGCGAAGTCACTTCCGTTTTCCATGCGATGTTGCCGGCGATAAAGATCACCGCACCGAACTCGCCAAGGCTGCGGGTAAACGACAGCGCAATCCCCGCCAGCAGGGCTGGCGACAGTTCAGGCAGCACCACTTTGCGGAAACTCTGTAAGCGCGTCGCGCCGAGGGTTTCCGCCGCCTCTTCATATTCCGGCCCTAACTCTTCCAGCACCGGCTGCACGGTACGCACCACAAACGGGATGCTGGTAAAGGCCATCGCCACCGCGATGCCAAGCCAGGTATAGGTCACTTTGATATCAAACTTCGCCAGCCACTCGCCGTACAAGCCATTAACCGAGAACAGCGAGGCCAGCGTCAGGCCCGCCACCGCCGTCGGCAGCGCGAACGGCAGGTCCATTAGGGCATCGAGCAGCGTACGGCCTGGAAAACGATAACGGGTAAGAATCCACGCCATCAGCAGGCCGAACACGCCGTTAAAAATCGAGGCCACGAAGGCCGACAGCAGCGTGACTTTATAGGCGGCGACCACCTGAGGGTTGGTAATCACCTCCCAATACTGCGCCCAGCTCATCTGCGCCAGCTGCATCACCAGCGCGCTGAGCGGCAACAGTAAAATCAGGCACACAAACAGCAGGCTGGTGCCAAGGCTCAGGGTAAAGCCCGGCAGCACGCGCTTGGACGACACAGCCAACATTACTGACGCCCCGCTGCCAGCAGTTTGTCCAGCTCGCCGCCGCTGACGAAGTGGGTTTTCATCACTTCAGGCCAGCTGCCAAACTGGTCTTCCACGCGGAACAGTTCGGTCTGCGGGAATTTATCTTTCAGCGACGCCATCACTTTCGGATCGTTCACGCGATAGTAGTAATCGGTGATGATGGTCTGCGCCTGCGGACTATAGAGATAGTTCAGGTAGGCTTTCGCCGCTTTTTCAGTACCGTTGGCCTTAACGTTTTTGTCTACCCACGCGACCGGGAATTCGGCGAGGATATTGACCTTCGGCACAACGACTTCGAACCCCTGCGCTTCATACTGTTTACGGATGTTGTTAACTTCCGATTCAAAAGTAATCAGCACATCGCCCAACCCGCGCTCGACGAAGGTGGTCGTCGCGCCGCGACCGCCGGTATCGAATACCTCGACGTTCTTCAGGAACTGGGTCATGAACTGTTCGGTTTTGGCTTTATCGCCGCCATCGGCTTTGTCCGCCGCCCCCCAGGCCGCAAGATAGGTATAGCGCGCGTTGCCTGAAGTTTTAGGATTCGGGAAGATCAGCTTCACGTCAGAACGCACCAGATCGTTCCAGTCATGAATATTTTTGGGATTGCCCTTACGCACCAGGAACGCCATGGTCGAATAGAACGGCGAGCTGTTATTCGGCAAACGGCTCTGCCAGTCTGCCGGGATCAGGTTGCCTTTATCATGCAGAATCTGGACGTCCGTCACCTGGTTATAGGTCACGACGTCAGCCTTCAGACCTTGCAGAATCGCCAACGCCTGCTTGGAGGAGCCCGCATGTGACTGCTTAATGGTCAGCTTGTCGCCGCCGTTTTCTTTTGCCCACTGCTGTTCAAAAGGCGGATTAAGGGCGGCGAACAGCTCGCGGGAAACATCATAGGAACTGTTCAGCAGTTCAGTCGCCTGCGCCTGCGCCACCAGCAGCATGGAAGCTGCCAGCGCCAGATATCCTTTTTTCAGTGATTTAACGGCCATTGCGCACCCTTATCAAAAATGATCATTTACTGATGATCATCATATTTATAACGAGTACGAAAGGAGTAACGGTTTTATATACCGTTTGGCGATTTGGAAGTAGAAAAGAGAATAAGCAACTGGCAAAGCTTTGCTGAAAGCGGCTGTACGTATGCTGGATTCGCTTACACCCTAACCCTCTGGGTTAGGGTTAGGGTGAGGGGAAAAATTACAGCGCCTGAATACGCTCCAGCGACGGCGCGAAGTAATAACCGCCGGTCACCGGTTTAGTGAAGCGCAGCATGGCATCGCGCTTACCGTCGGTATCGCCGAACATACTCAGCAGCTGCTGCTCAATGTTATACAGGCGTGCGCAGTAGGCGCAGAAGTACAGGCCGTTAGTGCCGCTGGCGGTACCGTATGGCAGGCTCTGGCGGACGATTTTCAGCCCTTTGCCATCTTCTTTTAAGTCCACGCGGCTCAGGTGCGAAGTAATCGGACGCTCGTCGCCATCGATCTCTTCATTGGCTTCTTTGGTACGGCCAATCATCATCTCCTGATCCGGCACGCTCATGCGGTTCAGTTGCTTAAGATTGTGCTCCCAGCGTTGCACGAATACGTAGCTGCCGCCCGCGTCAACGCCGTCTTTAATCACCGCGACTTCACGGCGGGTTTCTTCGCCTGCCGGGTTTTCGGTGCCGTCGACGAAGCCGCTCAGATCGCGTTCTTCCACCCAGCGGAAACCGTGAATTTCTTCTTTCACTTCAATGGCGTCGCCGAAAGCGGCCACCGCCGCCTGGGCGACGGAAAAGTTCACTTCATGACGGGCGGATAAAATATGAATCAACACGTCATACTGCGTGGATGGCGCCAGCCCTTTGCCGTAAACCGGAAAATCTTTTAACTCTTCCGCGCCTTCACCACCGCTCAGCTGACGCCAGACGGTATTGCCGAAAGCGACCACCGCGCCGAGTTTGGCGTCAGGGAATTTAGCCTGGAAGGTGGCCACGTTATCGACAAAAATTTTGCTCGCTTCGCGCAGGGCGTTAACGTCCCCTTTTACATTGGCTTCAATCCAAATCGCCGCGCGGCAATGTTCCGGCAAAATGCCGCTCTGAACCTGAGACATCGCTCCTCCTGAAATGATGCAACCACAACGCTATGACGTTGCTAACGCGCCATTGTAACCGTTTTTATCCGCCCACGTGTCTCTTCAGATCAAATTAGCGACGCCAGATAATTTTGCTGACTTTCCAGTTCTTCAGGGTATCGTCGGACGGCATCAGCTCGTCCGGGCCGCTCCAGTGGCCAGTAAAGGCGTAGCTGATGTGCTGGCTGCCAGGCGCTTTACATTCCACCACCGCGCCGTTGTCGGGAACGCCTTTCTCGCAGTTGCCGAACGCTTTGCCGTACAGCTCGCTAAACGGGGTACCGATTTTCACGCCGCTGGCGGCGGGAATCGCGCTATCGCGCACATCAATGCGGCTCACCGTACCGCCATCGCCGTTGATAGTCAGCGCCAGCTTGTCATCCTTTAGCGCTTCAAAATAGTGAACGATTTTGCCATCCGCGGTTTTCATTCCGCTGCGCAGACGGTAGCTGCCGCCGAGGGCATCGCTAATTGCCTGTTCATTGAGCGGCGTCGACGCCGTCAGTTTACCCACGCCCTGCTCGGTGACCTCGTTGGAGGAACCAAACCAGTTCCATGGATAGGCAGCCGACCAGTTCACCGCGCTCATCGTTGAGCAGCCGGTTAGCGCCAGCGGAAGCGCGCAAAGCATTAGACGTAGCGATTTCATAACTCAATCCTTTCTGATTCATTCAACGCATGTTGGAGTGCGCGATCGGCAAAAAGTGCCATTAAAGCGCTTCAAGGCGAAAACAGGCGTGCAACCTGCGGCTGGTTATCAGCCACCATAGCGCATAAATATCGGCCACCAGCAGGGCGATGGTCAGCGTGGAAGGTGCCTCGCCGGTGAACCACAGCCACGGCTGCCAGGCCAGCAACAGCGCCTGTGAAGCAATCAGCAGCCAGCGCATCAGCGGCCAGATCCGGGGAAAACGCTGACGCTGACCGCTCAACAAAAATGCCGCGACCGCCGGTACGCCGGGCAGTAAACCCAGCCAGAAGTTATCGTGATCGGGATAAAACAGGTTCAGCAGCGCATCCCCCTGCTGGCGGGAGGCTCCGGCCATGACGAACAGCACCCAGGTGCGCGCCTGCAGCAACAGCACGCCCCAAAACAACAGCGGCAGCCGTAAACGACCCTGGGTATCATAATCGGCAGGAATAAATTCAGTATTCTTCATCTTCAATCAGGCGCTTACCCAAGGTGAGTACATCCGAGTGCTCGTAACCGAGACGCTCGTACATCCCCTGCACCACATCGTTATCGTCACGCACCATAATTGAAATTTTCGGGCAACCGCGGGCGATCAGCTTCTTTTCCAGCCGATTGAGCAGCGCATTAGCGATACCGCGGCCGCGGTATTCCGGATGTACGCCAAGATAGTAAGCGGAACCGCGGTGGCCGTCGTAACCGCCCATCACCGTCCCGACCACTTCACCGTTCACTTCCGCGACCAGAAACAGGCTCACGTCGTGGTTGAGCTTACGCTCGATATCCATTTCCGGATCGTTCCATGGGCGCAGAAGATCGCAGCGCTCCCAAAGGGTGATCACTTCTTCGAAATCCTGCTGGCGAAAAACGCGAATCTCCATGGTATTCCCCACCATTTACGGTTAAAAACAGTGATTATGGCGCGAATATGACTGATAGCCAATATCAGGCGAAATCATCAGCAAAAAATGGCATAATATCGCTTTGTCATGTATTGAAATGAAAAGTAAAACAATTCTTATTTTGAGTGGTCGTAACGGGAAACGCGATACGATATAACATTGGACATCACTTGTTTACAATTCAGGCCGAATGAGCACTTTTAAACCATTAAAAATACTTGCTTCGCGCCGTCAGGTGCTGAAAGCAGGACTGGCTGCGATGACGCTAACCGGCGTCGCTTCCCAAGCCACTGCCAAAGAGCAGCCGCTAAAAACTTCCAATGGACACAGCAAACCCGTCGCAAAGAAAGCAGGCAGCAGGCGTCTGGTGATGCTTGACCCCGGTCATGGCGGCATCGATACGGGGGCAATTGGCCACAACGGTTCGAAAGAAAAACACGTCGTGCTGGCCATTGCTAAAAATGTGCGCAGCATTTTACGCAGCAACGGCATCGATGCCCGTCTGACGCGTAGCGGCGATACCTTTATTCCGCTGTACGATCGCGTTGAGATCGCCCACCAGCACGGCGCCGATCTGTTTATGTCGATTCACGCCGACGGCTTTACCAACCCGAGTGCGGCCGGCGCCTCCGTCTTTGCGCTCTCCAACCGCGGCGCCAGTAGCGCCATGGCGAAATACCTCTCCGAGCGCGAAAACCGCGCCGATGAGGTCGCCGGTAAAAAAGCGACGGATAAGGACCATCTGCTGCAGCAGGTATTGTTCGATTTGGTGCAAACCGACACCATTAAGAACAGCCTGACGCTCGGCTCGCATATTCTGAAAAAGATTAAGCCGGTGCATAAACTGCACAGCCGCAATACAGAGCAGGCGGCCTTTGTGGTGCTGAAGTCCCCTTCGATTCCCTCGGTGCTGGTCGAAACGTCGTTCATTACCAACCCAAATGAAGAGAAGCTACTCGGCACAACCGCTTTCCGCCAGAAGATTGCTAACGCTATCGCTTCCGGCATTATTAGTTATTTCCACTGGTTCGATAACCAGAAAGCGCATTCGAAGAGACGTTAATGAAACCCGATGTACAGCAGGTCAAAGCCTTCCTTCTTCAGCTGCAGGATGCCATTTGCGCCAAACTCTCCGCCGTTGACGGCAAGGATTTTGTTGAAGATAGCTGGCAGCGCGAAGGCGGCGGCGGCGGACGCAGCCGGGTTTTACGTAACGGCGGCATCTTTGAGCAGGCCGGGGTTAACTTTTCTCACGTCCACGGCGATGCGATGCCCGCCTCGGCTACCGCCCACCGCCCGGAACTGGCCGGGCGCAGCTTTGAAGCAATGGGGGTTTCGCTGGTGGTGCATCCGCGCAACCCCTATGTGCCGACCAGCCACGCTAACGTTCGCTTTTTTATTGCCGAGAAGCCCGGCGCCGACCCGGTGTGGTGGTTCGGCGGCGGGTTTGATCTAACGCCTTATTATGGGTTTGAAGAAGACGCCATTCACTGGCATCGTACTGCCCGCGATTTATGCCTGCCGTACGGCGACGAGGTCTATCCGCGCTATAAAAAGTGGTGCGATGATTACTTCTTCCTTAAGCACCGTAACGAACAGCGCGGCATTGGCGGCCTGTTCTTCGATGATTTAAATACCCCGGACTTCGACCACTGCTTCGCCTTTATGCAGGCGGTGGGCAACGGCTTTACCGACGCTTACCTGCCGATCGTTGAGCGTCGAAAAACCACGCCTTACGGTGAGCGCGAACGCGATTTCCAGCTTTATCGCCGCGGGCGCTATGTGGAATTCAATCTGGTGTGGGATCGCGGCACGCTGTTCGGCCTGCAGACCGGTGGGCGTACGGAGTCTATTCTGATGTCGATGCCGCCGCTGGTGCGCTGGGAGTATGACTACCATCCGCAGGAAGGCAGCCCGGAAGCCGCGCTGAGCGAGTTTATCAAAGTGAAAGAGTGGATCTGAATTTAGCCACCTGAGACAAAAAAGCCCCGGAATACCGGGGCTTAATTTTTTGCGTTTACAGCGGCTGGGTCTGCGCTTCCACGACCGCCAGCGCCACCATGTTGACGATACGGCGCACGGAGGCGATAGGCGTCAGAATATGCACCGGCTTAGCGATACCCATCAGTACCGGCCCGACGGTTACCCCTTCCGAACTGGAGACGCGCAGCAGGTTGTAGCTGATACGCGCGGCTTCCATATTCGGCATCACCAGAATATTAGCCGCCCCTTTCAGCGGGCTATCCGGCATACGATCATTGCGGATGCTCTCCACCAGCGCGGCGTCGCCGTGCATTTCGCCGTCAATCATCAGATCCGGCGCGCTCGCCTTCACCAGTTCCAGCGTTTTGCGCATTTTGCTGGCGGACGGGCAATCAGCTGAACCGAAGTTAGAGTGCGACAGCAGCGCCACGCGCGGTTCGATACCAAAACGACGCACGCTTTCCGCCGCCATCAGGGTGATCTCCGCCAGCTCTTCCGGCGATGGATCGTGGTTGACATAGGTATCGGCGATAAAGGTGTTGCCGCTAGGCAGCAGCAGCGCGTTCATCGCCCCGGCGGTGCTGACGCCGTCGCGGAAGCCAAACAGTGGCTGAACCACGCGATAGTGCTCATGATAATCGCCGATGGTTCCGCAGATCATCGCATCCGCCTCACCGCGATGAACCATGATCGCGCCAATGACCGAAGTGTTGCTAATGACCGCCCGCTGCGCCTGCTCCTGGGTAATGCCGCGGCGCTTCATCAGCTGATAGTACTCGCTCCAGTACTCTTTAAAGCGCGGATCGGATTCATTATTGACGATTTCAAAGTCCACGCCCGGTTTGATCTGCAGACCCAGTTTCTGGATACGCATTTCAATCACGCTCGGGCGACCGATGAGGATTGGCTTCGCCAGCCCCAGAGATACCAGCTCCTGCGTGGCGTGCAGCACGCGAGTCTCCTCACCTTCCGCCAGCACCACGCGCTTCGGCTCTTTGCGCGCCTGGGAGAAGATCGGCTTCATAAACAGGTTAGTTTTATAAACGAACTCGCTCAGCTTCTCGATGTAGGCATCGAAGTCGGCAATTGGCCGCGTCGCCACGCCGGATTCCATCGCCGCTTTAGCGACCGCTGGGGCGATCTTGACGATCAGACGCGGATCGAACGGTTTCGGAATAATGTACTCCGGGCCAAAGCTGAGATCCTGGTCGCCATAGGCGGAAGCCACGACTTCGCTCTGTTCGGCATGCGCCAGCTCGGCGATAGCATGAACCGCCGCCAGCTTCATCTCTTCGTTTATCGCCGTCGCGCCAACATCCAGCGCGCCGCGGAAGATGAACGGGAAGCACAGCACGTTGTTGACCTGGTTTGGATAGTCGGAACGGCCGGTACAAATAATCACGTCGTCGCGCACTTCCTTCGCCAGCGGCGGCAGGATTTCCGGCTCCGGGTTCGCCAGAGCGAGGATCAGCGGCGAGCGCGCCATTTTCTTGACCATCTCCGGGGTCAGAACTTTCGGCCCGGAGCAGCCGAGGAAAATGTCCGCGCCATCAATGACATCGTCGAGGGTACGTTTCCCGTCGTCTTCCACCGCGTAGGCCGCTTTGGTTTCCGCCATGTTGGCTTCACGGTCTTTATAGATAACGCCTTTCGAGTCGCAGACCACGATATTGTGTTTCTGCATTCCCAGCGCCACCAGCAGGTTCATACAGGCGATTGCCGCCGCTCCCGCGCCGGAGACCACCATCCGCACATCGGAGAGATTCTTCTCGACCACCCGCAGACCGTTGAGGATCGCCGCGGTGCTGATAATCGCCGTGCCGTGCTGATCGTCGTGGAACACCGGAATATTCATGCGCTCACGCAGTTTCTGCTCAATGTAGAAACATTCCGGCGCTTTAATATCTTCGAGGTTGATGCCGCCAAACGTCGGCTCCAGGGCGGCAACGACATTAATGAATTTGTCAGGATCCAGCTCATCAACTTCAATATCGAACACATCGATACCGGCGAACTTTTTAAACAGAACGCCCTTTCCTTCCATTACCGGTTTTCCGGCCAGCGCGCCGATATTGCCTAAACCGAGGACGGCGGTACCGTTGGAGACCACCGCCACAAGGTTGCCGCGAGCGGTGTATTTGTAAGCGGCCAAAGGATCCTTCTCAATTTCCAGGCACGGCGCGGCAACGCCCGGCGAATATGCCAGCGCCAGATCGCGTTGGGTCGCCAGGGGCTTGGTCGGCGACACCTGAATTTTCCCGGGCACCGGGAACTCGTGGAAATCGAGGGCGCTTTGTTTCAACTGCTCATCCATTTTATGGTTCCTTTCACGTATCGAATCGTAGGGGGTGAAGCGTGATGGCGAGCCGTCGGCCCGCCTTAAGGCGAGGCTTAGTATCGCGCCTGACGGCGGTTTAAACTTTGAAGGCCGCCATACTCTTGCCATCACAAAGGTCTGGTTGTTATCAATTTATAATATTTATGTAACCTAGTTTCACGGTCAATGATAGCCCCGTCTGCTATGCTTTTTAGTTATGTACCTCATCACGACCTCTACCGCATAACGACAAGAACTCATGCAACTTATTGTTCCAGGAGTACTTTTTAATGAACCAGCTAGACAGTATCAAACAATTCACCACCGTAGTCGCCGACAGCGGCGATATTGAATCTATCCGCCACTATCAGCCTGAAGATGCCACCACCAACCCTTCGCTGCTCTTAAAGGCTGCCGGACTGGATAACTACGCCGGGCTTATCGATGATGCCCTCGCCTGGGCTGCAAAACAGGGCGGCAACCGCGAGACGCAGGTCGCCAATGCCTGCGATAAACTGGCGGTCAATTTTGGTGCGGAAATACTCAAAAGCATCCCAGGGCGCGTCTCCACCGAAGTCGATGCCCGCCTCTCCTTTAACCGAGAAAAAAGTATTGAAAAAGCGCGCCATCTGGTCGCTCTCTATCAGGAAATGGGGATCGATAAGTCGCGGATCCTGATCAAACTCGCCTCCACCTGGGAAGGGATCCGCGCCGCGGAGGTGCTGGAAAAAGAAGGGATTCACTGCAACCTGACGCTGCTGTTCTCTTTCGCCCAGGCTCGCGCCTGCGCTGAAGCCGGCGTGTTTCTGATTTCGCCCTTCGTCGGGCGTATTTACGATTGGTATCAGGCTCGTCAGCCGTTAGATCCTTACGTGGTTGATGAAGACCCGGGGGTGAAATCGGTGCGCAATATCTACGACTATTTCAAACTCCATAAGTACAACACCATCGTGATGGGCGCCAGCTTCCGCCGCACCGAACAAATCCTCGCGCTGGTTGGCTGCGACCGCCTCACCATCTCCCCGGCCTTGTTACAAGAGCTGCAGGCCAGCGACGCGCCGGTAATACGCAAACTCATCCCCGCTCATCAGATACTGCCGCGCCCGGTTCCGATGAGCGAAGCGGAATTCCGCTGGGAGCATAACCAGGATCCGATGGCGGTAGAAAAACTGGCGGAAGGTATTCGCCAGTTCGCCGTCGATCAACGCAAACTGGAAGATCTGCTAGCAGCAAAACTGTCATCCTTTGTCACGGAGTAAACGACTATGTCCCGAAGAGAGCTTGCTAACGCCATTCGCGCCCTGAGCATGGACGCCGTCCAGAAAGCCAATTCCGGCCACCCCGGCGCTCCGATGGGGATGGCGGATATCGCCGAAGTGCTGTGGAACGATTTTCTCAAGCACAACCCGACAAACCCGCACTGGTACGATCGCGATCGTTTCATTTTGTCTAACGGCCATGCTTCGATGCTGCTGTATAGCCTGCTGCATTTGACCGGCTACGATCTGCCGATGAATGAGCTGAAAAACTTCCGCCAGCTGCATTCGAAAACGCCGGGTCACCCGGAACATGGTTATACCCCCGGCGTGGAAACCACCACCGGGCCGCTCGGCCAGGGGCTGGCTAACGCCGTCGGGATGGCTATCGCCGAACGTACGCTGGCGGCGCAGTTTAACCGTCCCGGCCACGACATCGTCGATCACTACACCTGGGTGTTTATGGGCGATGGCTGTCTGATGGAGGGGATTTCTCACGAGGCCAGTTCGCTGGCGGGCACCCTGGGATTAGGCAAGCTGATCGGGTTCTACGATCACAACGGTATCTCTATTGACGGCCACGTTGAAGGCTGGTTCACCGACGATACCGCCGAGCGCTTTCGCGCCTACCACTGGCACGTGATTGGCGATATCGACGGTCACGATCCGCAGGCGGTGAAGCAGGCAATCCAGGAGGCGCAGGCGGTAACAGACAAACCCTCGCTGATTATTTGCCGCACCATAATCGGCTTTGGTTCACCAAATAAAGCCGGTTCCGAAGAGTCGCACGGCGCGGCCTTGGGGGAAAAGGAGGTCGCGCTGGCCCGCGAACAGCTGGGCTGGAAATACCCGCCGTTTGAAATCCCGAAAGAAATTTATCAGGGCTGGGATGCGCGGCCGCGCGGCGAGAAAGCAGAACATGCGTGGAATGAAAAATTCGCCGCTTATCAGCAGCAGTATCCAGAACTGGCGGCTGAGCTCAAACGGCGCATGGAAGGCGAGCTCCCGGATAACTGGCAAAAAACGGCCCGCGATTATGTAGCGAAGCTACAGTCGGAACCGGCGAAGATCGCCAGCCGTAAGGCTTCACAAAATGCGCTTAACGCCTACGGCCCGGATTTGCCTGAGCTGCTCGGCGGTTCCGCCGACCTGGCGCCCAGTAACCTGACGATCTGGTCCGGCTCGAAGTCGATCAAAGAGGATCAGGCGGGTAATTATATCCACTACGGCGTACGCGAATTCGGTATGACCGCGGTGGCTAACGGCATCGCCCTGCACGGCGGTTTTATTCCCTATACCTCGACCTTCCTGATGTTCGTCGAATACGCGCGCAACGCCGCGCGCATGGCGGCGCTGATGAAGGCGCATCAGATTATGGTCTATACCCATGACTCAATCGGCCTTGGCGAAGACGGTCCAACACACCAGGCGGTAGAGCAACTGGCAAGCCTGCGCCTGACGCCCAATTTTAGTACCTGGCGTCCGTGCGATCAGGTGGAAACCGCCGTCGCCTGGCAGGCGGCCATTGAGCGCAAGGACGGCCCTACCGCATTAATCCTTTCACGACAGAATCTGGCGCAAATGGCCCGTACGCCGGAACAGGTGCAGGAAATTGCTCGCGGCGGTTACGTTCTGAAGGATGCGGGCGGCAAGCCGGATCTCATCCTGATCGCCACAGGTTCGGAAGTCGAGATCGCCGTTCAGGCGGCGGAGACGCTGCTGGCCAGCGGCGTAAACGTGCGGGTGGTGTCGCTGCCTTCCACCGACGTTTTCGATGCTCAGGATGAGGGCTGGCGCGAGTCGGTGCTGCCTTCCGATGTTAGCGCCCGCGTCGCTATCGAAGCCGGTATTGCCGACTACTGGTATAAATATGTCGGCCTGAAAGGCGCAATTGTTGGTATGACCCGCTACGGGGAATCGGCGCCCGCCGACAAGCTGTTCCCGTTCTTCGGCTTTACCGCTGAACATATTGTCGAAGTCAGCCGTAAGGTGCTTAACGGGTGATCCATAGTGTGGGCCAGGCGTCTGGCCCCTGCCAGTTATCGCACTGCGGTTGCTGAGCGTAGCGGGTCAAATTAAACCGCTGGCCGTCATAACGCCAGCGGGTTTGGATCCCGCAATCGCCCGGCGCGCGGCCTTTATCGAAGGTCACCAGTTCATGACGCTGCTCGTCAAAGCTGGCGTTAATCAACTCAATATCGCGCGGCGCATTGCCGGGCGGCTGGAAAGGCAGCGCCAGGCGCACCTGGCGGGCAAGATGCGGCGTTTTGCGCGACACCAGCCACGCCAGCCAGACGGTGTTGTAGGCGCCCGCTTCGCAACTGGTCATCAGCAGAACTTTCTCATCGGTCAGCGCGGTGACGCGGATTTCCCGGCGGAAAGGATCGAGCGAACAGGGGCTGGCGTTCATCTGCTCATTGCCGTAATCGATAAGCTCATTAAGTTCGTCGCGGCTGAGGGGCGACTGCGCCACCTCCGCTTTGCCTACGGTTCGCAACGCCGGCGCTGGCGGTACGCTGAGCGGTGGTTCTTCACCTTTGCCGACCCACGCGGTTTCGCTGCCGACCCGCTTTTGCCGATTATCAATAAATAGCAGCGCGGCCTTCAGGCCCTTCAATGAAATGCTTTGCAGACCGTTTTGCAGGGTAATCTCTTTCCCCTCCTGGGCCTGCTGCAGGAAAGCGTCGATACTGACGCTATCACCGGTTTTAATCAGCTTATCGGCAATCTGCCAATGTTTACCGTCAAAATGCAGCGGTTTTCCATCTAGCTGCAGCCGCGGGCCGATGGCCGCCAGCGCGGCGACCGGATTACCAACGCCGCCAAGTTCGATGCGTAAAGCGGCATCGGTGGCCGCCCCCGCGCTGCGGCTTAACGTCATCACCAATCCATGATGTAGCCCGACATTACGCGTGACGCAATAATTTTGATTGTTGCAGGTGACAAGCCAATCTCCAAACAACTGCTGGGCTGGCGCCGCCCACGCCAACGACGTCGGCAGAAAACCGAAAAAAAGCAGCATTAAAACCCGATAAAACATGAGCGGCACAATCCCGAAGTATGACTGACAGAGTGATTTCTAATTCGTCATTATCATCAGCACTGGCGGGGTTTTGCTCAATCAGATTTATCAGAGATCCCGCGACATGAGGCCGGAATTTTGTAGGTATTGCAGCAGGATCACCGCTTTGCCATCCTGGATTTCACCGCTGGCGACCATTTCCAGCGCCCGGACGAACGGCAGTTCCAGCACCTCAATATCTTCATCATCTACGCCGCCGCCCCGGTTAGCGCGCTGCGCCTCGCTGTATTCGGCGATAAAAAAGTGAATCAGTTCGGTCACGCCGCCGGGCGACATATAGAGTTCGAAGACCTTGCGCGCCTCGCCGACCTGATAGCCGGTCTCCTCAATCGCCTCCTTGCGGATGCATACCTCTGGCGCGTCGTTATCCAGCAGCCCGGCGCAGGTTTCAATCAGCATGCCATCCGGGTTGCCGTTAACCCAGGTGGCGACGCGGAACTGACGCACCAGTACCACGCTCTGCTTGTTGGGGTTGTAAAGCAGAACCGTGGCGCCGTTGCCGCGATCGTACACTTCGCGTTTGTGACGCACGACGCTGCCGTCGCGGCGCGTCAACTCATAGGTCATGTTGCGCAGCAGAAAGTAGTTTTCGGAGAGGATTTTATCTTTAATGACGTGAATATTAAGTGACATGCAAACTCCGCAGCGTGAAATAACCCAGTCATACTACGCCGCGGAGCCTGCTTTGTCGTTAGTGCGGCAGTGCGGAAGCGACACCAAGATAGTCCATGATCCCCTGCGCGGCATGCCGCCCTTCCGCCATCGCCGTCACCACCAAATCCGCGCCGCGTACCGCGTCGCCGCCGGCAAAGATCTTCTGATTACTGGTCTGGTAACGATAGCGGCTCTCCACGTTCGCCTTGATCCGCCCGCGACTGTCCAACTGTACCCCTGCGACTTCCAGCCACGGCATCGAATGCGGGTGAAAACCAAACGCCATAATGACCGCATCGGCAGGCATCACAAATTCGCTGCCGGGGATCGGCGACGGGCTGCGGCGGCCCTGAGCGTCCGGTTCGCCAAGCCGGGTACGCAGAAAGCGCACGCCGCTGACCCGGCCGTCCTCGCCGAGCTCAAGGGTGATCGGCTGAACATTGAATTCAAAGCTCGCCCCCTCTTCGCGGGCGTTTTTGACCTCTTTTTTCGACCCCGGCATGTTAGCTTCATCCCGACGATAGGCGCAGGTAACCTGTTGCGCGCCGTGGCGCAGCGCGGTACGCACGCAGTCCATCGCCGTATCGCCGCCCCCCAGCACGACAACATTCAGCCCGGCGGTATCGATATAAGGTTCATCGGCCAGCGCTTCCAGCCCCATCACTTGTTTAGTGTTGGCGATAAGGAACGGCAGCGCTTCATACACGCCCGGCGCCTCCTCATTGGGCAGATCGGCTTTCATCGAGCGATAGGTACCGGCGCCGACGAAAACCGCGTCATAGTCTGCAAGCAGTTGAGCGAGTTCGATGTCTTTGCCCACCTCGCAGTTCAGTTCAAAGCGGATGCCCATTTGGCTGAAAATCTCGCGCCGACGGGCCAGCAATGATTTATCCAGCTTGAAAGGCGGAATACCGAAAGTCAGCAAGCCGCCGATTTCCGGGTGGCGATCGAACACCACCGGCGCCACGCCGCTACGCGCCAGAAGGTCGGCGCAGGCCAGGCCCGCAGGCCCGGCGCCGATGATGGCAACCTTCTTGCCGCTGGCTTTTACCGCCGAAAGGTTCGGGCGCCAGCCGTCGGCCAGCGCCTGGTCGGAGATATAGCGTTCAATGTTGCCGATAGTCACCGAGCCGCTCTCATCGCGTAGCGTACAGGCGCCTTCGCACAGGCGATCCTGCGGGCAGACGCGGCCGGTGATTTCCGGCAGACAGTTAGTTTGATGGGAAAGCTCAACGGCGCTGGCGATGTCGCCGGCTTTTACCCGCTCGATCCACTGCGGAATATGGTTATGCAGCGGACAGGTCCACTCACAGATGCTGCGATCGCCGCATTTCAGACAGCGTTGCGTTTCCCGCTGCGCCTGTGCGGCGCTGAACGGCAAATAAATTTCGCCAAAGTGCTGTTTACGCGCGTCAGCCGCCAGTTTATCCGCCTCGCCGCGCGCGGGCGTGGCCGCCATCTGGCTGGCCTTATCGCCAGAGGTTGACGCTAAAGCGGTGAAAGTACGATGTTGCCACGACGCCGCATCCGCACGCGCTGCCCGCAGGCGCCGCGTTTTCGCCATCTCGCTTAGCGTGGAATCGGTCGCCAGCTGTAATGCCTGCGCCGGACAATTCTGCACGCAGGCCGGCCCGGCTTGGCGCTCATAGCATAAGTCGCACTTGTGCGCCGTTGCCCTGCCGTCTGGCGTGACGACGATTTGCATCACGCCAAAGGGGCAAGCCACCACGCAGGATTTACAGCCAATACATTTTTCTCCATGCACCAATACGCTGTCATCCTGCTGGCTAATGGCGCCATTAGGGCAGCTACGCACGCAGGGCGCGCCTTCACAGTGACGACAGGTTACCGCGTTACGCTGTTTCTGGTTTTTAATAACGGTAATACGCGGCAAAAAGCGCTGTGGGGTCAAGACATGTTGTTCGCCATTATGCGCCATCACGCAGGCCACTTCGCAGCCCCTGCATCCGATGCATTTGCGACTATCGCTCATAATAAAGTGGTTCATACATCCTTCCGGCTTATCGCTAATAACCCCTCATTTAGTATGACTGTTTATTACCTGACATCATGACCGTGGGACAATGGTCATTTGCCCAGAAATCGGCTTTTCTCGCCAGAATCCGGTTTAGATCAAAAATATTGACCTGAATGAAATTTTGTTTCATTTAGCTGAGCAATAATAGGCGGCTTTGACGGAATGACAGAAAAGACGTGATAAGCGCATATAAATTCAGAGAGGAGCGGCAGAGGTTTCTTTACGCTCTCATAAAAGACACATGATAAATTACACTATCTCCTTAATTTCTCCACGATTGCCTGCGGGGTTAACTATAAAGTGTCACAAGCTGCGCAATAACAAAAAATGTATACAATGAGGTCCTGATTCCGATGGCGAATTTCTTTATCGATCGCCCCATCTTTGCCTGGGTTTTGGCTATTCTGTTGGTCCTGACCGGCACGTTGGCAATTTTGTCGCTCCCCGTAGAACAATATCCGGATTTGGCGCCGCCTAACGTCCGGGTGACGGCCAATTATCCCGGCGCCTCCGCGCAGACGCTAGAGAATACCGTGACCCAGGTTATCGAACAGAATATGACCGGCCTCGATAACCTCATGTACATGTCATCGCAAAGTAGCGCCACCGGTCAGGCAACGGTTACCCTGAGCTTTACCGCAGGTACCGACCCGGATGAAGCAGTGCAGCAGGTACAAAACCAGCTGCAATCGGCGATGCGTAAACTGCCGCAGGCGGTACAGAATCAGGGGGTCACGGTGCGCAAAACCGGCGACACCAACATTCTCACTCTTGCGTTTGTCTCTACCGACGGCAGCATGGATAAGCAGGATATTGCCGACTACGTCGCCAGTAACGTGCAGGATCCTCTAAGCCGCGTAAACGGCGTCGGCGATATCGACGCCTACGGTTCACAGTACTCAATGCGTATCTGGCTCGATCCGGCGAAACTCAACAGCTATCAGATGACGGCGAAAGATGTGACTGACGCCATCGAATCGCAAAACGCGCAGATTGCCGTCGGCCAGTTGGGCGGTACCCCGTCGGTGGATAAACAGGCGCTGAACGCCACCATCAACTCACAATCGCTGCTGCAAACGCCGCAGCAGTTCCGCGATATTACCCTGCGCGTGAATCAGGATGGTTCGGAAGTCACGCTGGGCGACGTCGCCAGCGTCGAAATGGGCGCTGAAAAATATGATTATCTGAGCCGCTATAATCGTCAGGCCGCTTCGGGACTGGGAATTAAGCTCGCCTCCGGCGCCAACGAAATGGCCACCGCCGAGCGCGTTATCGCCCGTCTTGATGAACTGTCGCAATATTTTCCTCACGGGCTGCAGTATAAAGTCGCCTACGAGACCACCTCTTTTGTAAAAGCCTCGATTACCGATGTGGTAAAAACGCTGCTGGAGGCGATTCTGCTGGTGTTCCTGGTCATGTATTTGTTCTTGCAGAACTTCCGCGCGACCCTGATCCCGACCATCGCCGTGCCGGTGGTATTGATGGGCACCTTCGCGGTGCTCTACGCCTGCGGCTACAGTATTAACACCCTGACGATGTTCGCGACGGTGCTGGCTATCGGCCTGCTGGTCGATGACGCCATCGTCGTGGTCGAAAACGTCGAGCGCATTATGAGCGAAGAAGGTCTTTCGCCGCGCGAAGCGACGCGAAAATCGATGAAGCAGATCCAGGGGGCGCTGGTCGGTATCGCCATGGTCCTTTCGGCGGTATTCGTCCCTATGGCCTTCTTCGGCGGCACCACCGGCGCCATTTACCGCCAGTTCTCCATCACCATCGTTTCAGCAATGGTGCTGTCGGTGCTGGTGGCGATGATCCTCACCCCGGCGCTCTGCGCCACGCTGTTAAAACCGATTCACAAAGGCGAGGAGCATGGTCAAAAAGGGTTCTTCGGCTGGTTTAACCGCACCTTCAACCGCAGCGCCAGCCGCTATGAAACTTTCGTGGGCAAAATTCTCCATCGCTCGCTGCGCTGGATTTTGATTTACGTCCTGCTGCTCGGCGGCATGGTGCTGCTGTTCCTGCATCTGCCGACTTCGTTCCTGCCGCTGGAAGACCGCGGTATGTTCACCACCTCGATACAGCTTCCGAGCGGTTCCACCCAACAGCAGACGCTGAAAGTGGTGCAGAAAGCGGAGGATTATTTCCTTAATAACGAGAAGAGTAACGTCGAGTCGGTATTTGCTACCGTCGGCTCCGGCCCCGGCGGCAACGGCCAGAATGTCGCTCGTATGTTTGTCCGCCTGAAAGACTGGGACCAGCGCGACCCGACAACCGGTTCCTCGTTCGCTATCATTGAGCGCGCGACCAAAGCCTTCAACAAAATTAAAGAAGCGCGCGTTTTTGCCAGCAGCCCACCGGCCATCAGCGGCCTTGGCAGCTCCGCGGGCTTCGATATGGAGCTCGAAGACCACGCCGGTAACGGTCACGAGGCGTTGATGTCAGCACGCGACAAGCTGCTGGAGCTGGCGGCGAACAACGACCAGCTCACCCGCGTTCGCCACAACGGTCTGGACGACAGCCCGCAGCTACAGGTTGATATCGACCAGCGTAAAGCCCAGGCGCTGGGGGTCTCTATTGATGATATTAACGATACGCTGCAGACCGCCTGGGGTTCGAGCTACGTAAACGACTTTATGGATCGCGGACGCGTGAAGAAGGTCTACGTCCAGGCGGCGGCAAAATATCGCATGCTGCCTGACGATATCAATTTGTGGTATGTGCGTAACAGTAGCGGCACCATGGTACCGTTCTCCGCCTTCGCCACCTCGCGTTGGGAAACGGGGTCACCGCGCCTCGAACGTTACAATGGCTACTCAGCGGTCGAGATCGTCGGTGAGGCCGCGCCAGGCGTCAGTACCGGTACCGCCATGACCATCATGGAAGAGTTAGCCAAACAGCTACCGAACGGTTTCGGCCTTGAATGGACGGCGATGTCCTATCAGGAGCGTTTGTCTGGCGCTCAGGCGCCTGCCCTGTACGCCATTTCTCTGCTGGTGGTGTTCCTGTGTCTGGCGGCGCTATATGAAAGCTGGTCGGTACCATTCTCGGTGATGCTGGTGGTGCCGCTGGGGGTTATCGGCGCGCTGCTGGCGACCTGGATGCGCGGCCTGGAAAACGACGTCTACTTCCAGGTTGGTCTGTTGACGGTCATCGGCCTGTCGGCAAAGAACGCCATCCTGATTGTTGAGTTCGCCAACGAACTGAACCAGAAAGGCGAAGATCTGCTGACCGCCACGCTATCGGCCTGTCGCCAGCGTCTACGCCCGATACTGATGACCTCACTGGCGTTTATCTTCGGCGTGCTGCCAATGGCAACCAGTACCGGCGCGGGCTCCGGCAGCCAACACGCTGTTGGTACCGGCGTCATGGGCGGAATGATCTCCGCCACCGTGCTGGCCATCTTCTTTGTACCGCTGTTCTTCGTGTTGGTGCGCCGCCGCTTCCCGCTGAAAGAGAGGCCGGAATAAACCTGCAAATAACAGAAAAGGCGACTGTCATAGTCGCCTTTTTCATGGGTCAAACATTGTCTTCAGTACCGACAAAGCCAGATTTTATTTACGCAGCATGTCTTCGATAAAATCTTTCCAGTTCCCCAGTTCATGTTCAATCATAATAGCCTCTCTTATTATTATGGCGATTTTAGGTAATTTCCCCGCTCAGGAGAAGTTCGTCCGATCTATCGCTCTAATCGCTTTTCTTGTCGCCGCAAGCCTTGAATACTCTGGCTTGCGGCTACCATAAGCCGGTTCATGTAAATTTAATGTGACACAGAGCAACATTACGCAACATTTTGTTAATATCAGAATTCCTGTAATTCATTATCTTAGTCTGTCGCGAAAAAGAACAAATTTTAATCAGACAAGGCTGAAAAGTTATATTTATCCAGCCGATTCACGTATTATTTAACAAAGCTTATATATTCGGAAAAAACTGAGAAACATATTCTTTTAACGTGAAGGTTTAATTATGTTGACCATGTACGGCATCAAAAACTGCGACACCATTAAAAAGGCCCGCCGCTGGCTGGAAACCCATCAGATAGACTATCGCTTCCACGACTATCGTGTTGACGGACTGGACCGCGAATTGCTGAATACCTTTATTGCCGAATTAGGCTGGGAAGCGCTGCTTAACACCCGCGGCACCACCTGGCGCAAACTCGATGAATCGGTCCGCGCCGGTATCGATAATGCCGATGCGGCGGCGGCATTGATGCTGGAAATGCCGGCAATTATCAAACGCCCATTGCTCTGCGCGCCCGGTCAGCCTATGCTGCTGGGCTTTAGCGAAGCAAACTACGAAAAATTTATTAACGAGGTGTAGTCTATGTCTTGCCCGGTCATTGAGCTGGCTCAGCAGCTTATTCGCCGCCCTTCCCTTAGCCCCAATGATGCGGGATGCCAGGCGTTAATGATTGAACGTCTGCGGGCGATCGGTTTTACCGTTGAAGCAATGGACTTCTGCGATACGCAAAATTTCTGGGCCTGGCGTGGACAGGGTGAAACGCTGGCCTTTGCCGGCCATACCGATGTGGTACCGGCCGGCGATGCCGACCGCTGGATCAATCCGCCGTTTGAACCAACTATTCGTGATGGCATGCTGTTTGGCCGCGGCGCGGCGGATATGAAAGGATCGCTGGCGGCGATGGTTGTCGCCGCCGAGCGCTTTGTCGCGCAGTATCCGGATCATAAAGGACGCCTGGCGTTTCTCATCACCTCAGATGAAGAAGCCAGCGCCACCCATGGCACGGTAAAAGTGGTCGAAACGCTGATGGCGCGTAACGAGCGCCTTGATTACTGCCTGGTCGGCGAACCTTCAAGTACCGAAGTGGTTGGCGATGTCGTGAAAAATGGCCGTCGCGGTTCACTCACCTGTAACCTGACGATTCATGGAGTCCAGGGCCACGTCGCTTATCCGCACCTCGCCGATAACCCGGTACACCGCGCCGCGCCGATGCTGGCGGAGCTGGTGGCTATCGAATGGGATAAAGGCAATGAGTACTTCCCGCCGACCAGCATGCAAATCGCCAACGTGCAGGCTGGCACCGGCAGTAACAACGTCATCCCTGGCGATATGTTCGTTCAGTTCAACTTCCGTTTCAGCACCGAGCTGACCGACGAGATGATCAAAGCACGCATCATCGCGCTGCTGGAGAAATATCAGCTGCGCTATACCGTCGAATGGTGGCTTTCCGGCCAGCCATTCCTGACCGGCCGCGGCAATCTTGTCGATGCGGTAGTGAACGCCATTGAGCACTATAATGAAGTAAAACCGCAGTTGCTAACCACCGGCGGTACCTCTGACGGACGCTTTATCGCCCGCATGGGCGCGCAGGTAGTTGAACTGGGTCCGGTGAATGCGACCATTCATAAAATTAATGAATGCGTCAATGCCGCCGACCTGCAGCTGCTGGCGCGGATGTATCAACGCATCATGGAACAACTGGTCGCCTGACGACAATAACGATTACCCTGCAGCGCCGCTGCGGGGTAAAAAGAGGACACAGCATGGAATGGCTTATCAACCACTGGTGGATTCTGGTGTTGGTATTTTTAGTCGGCGTGATGATCAACGTGATTAAAGATCTTAATCGCGTCGACCCGAAAAAATATCTCGATAACAAACCGGATCTGCCGCCGCATCGCGACTTCAATAGCAAGTGGGATGACGATGACGACTGGCCGAACAAAGACCAGCCGAAGAAGTAAACCTGCGCTCCCCGTCATCGCGTAGGCTGGATGCATTCCCGGGTAGCGGCTGACGCCTTACCCGGGCTACGGCCCGTACCATTGCGAGATGAAGCTCTCAATTTTACCTCTGTTCCCAAGGCTACTGAAACTGCCGGTGTTGGTGGCCTCAAAATTCCCCGGTGGCGCTGCCGCTTACCGGGGCTACAGCGCTGTGCGATTTGGTAGCCCGGAGAAGGCGCAACGCGCCGCATCCGGGAAAACCCTTAAAACAGTTGTAAACCGATAACAGTATTTACCTAAACCAGCCGACGTTGTGCCGCGGGGCCATTACAGCATTTCGATAATATCGTCATCTTTCGGCGTACCGCCGCTTAGCGCTTCATCAAAATAGTGCTTCGGTACGGTATAACGCAGCCGATCGAGGGCAAACTGCATGCTCCGGTCATCAATGGCATGTCCGAGATCTTCAACGATATCCAGCGTGACATCTCCCCCCAGCTCCTGCAGCCGCTCCTGCGCGGAGACCGCCCACGCCAGATCGATCACCCGATCCTCGCCGCCGTGGATCAGATGCACGGTGGTTTGCGTAGTAGCCGTTTGCGGCAGCGTCGCGTAACGGCCGTTAAAGGCAATCACCCGCGACGCCAGCCCTGGCTCGGCTTTAATACTCTCAAGCGACATAATCGCCCCCTGCGAAAAACCGATCAGCGCCGTCGCCTGCGGGCCTAAACCGCTCTGTTTTTGCCAGTAGCGCACCGTTTCAATAAAGGTCGGCATAATGGCATCGATGCGTTGCTGACGATTTTCTTCCGTCACGCCTTGCACCGAAAACCACTGCCGCGCCGGCGCCGGGCCGCAGGGTTCTGCGCCACCGATACTGACAATGAGCGCATTGGGAAATTGCGGCGCAAACCAGCTACCAATTTGCCCCATCGAAACCGGATTATCGCCAACGCCATGAAACAGCAGCAGCAACTGTTGCGCAGGTGTTGCCGGGCTCTGAACAATAAAGTGATCGTGTTTCATGGTTATCTCCTGATGTCTCAGATAAGCAGGAATCTGGCTCCTGATTGATGCAAGGCAGTTTACGCCGCGCAGAGAATATGACCATGCCATTTAACTGAATGAGTTAGTTAAAAAAATTGCAGCTTCCTGACCCACTCGTCCAGCCGTTGCGCACGAGCGGGATCGAGGCCTGACAGCGCCGCCGCCGCCTCTTCCCGCAGTCGCCCCAACAGCGCCTTACGCCCGGATAAACCAAGGTCCGCGCACAGCGCTGCCTCATCGTGCTGCGCTAATCGCGCACGGAGCGCCACTAACGGCAGCGGCGTCGCCTGCAGAAGCCGGTTCAGACTCCCGGCCGCCGTCAACAGTGAACGATGCGCAAAGGCAAAACCGGCAATCTCCAGCCAGTCCTCCTCAGTAAGCATAGCTGTTTCCTCCGCCGTCACCGGAGCACGCTCATCACGCCACTGACTTAGCCAGCGTTCATCCCGCGCCAGCCGTTGATGTTCGCGCCAGGCCAGCTGCTGCCCCGCTGCACTGAGCGGATAAAGCGCCATCGCCGTATAGCAGCCGCTGCTCGCCTCGCGATGCGTCCCCATCCGCACCAGCAGAAAACCGCAGCGCTGCCAGAAGCGCCATAGTTCAGGGGTATAACCAAAGCTGACGGAGAGATAGTCACAGCCGTGCGTCTGCTTGACGGCATGGGCGATTAAACGCTGCCCCAGCCCTTCGCGCTGACGCGCTGGATGTACGGCAATACGGCTGACGCGCCTGCCGGTCAGCGTCGCCGCCAGTGGGCTGCCGCCATGCGCGGCCAATGACTGAGCCACAAGATTGCCGCGCGGGCGGCGATATCCGGCCCAGACGGCACGGCTAAGTTCAGGTTCAAGCCCTCCCTCCTCCACCAGCCACACCGCGCCAGCGACGCCATCCCCGCAGCGAGCCACGGTAAAGTGCTGGCCCGGCGCATCCATCATCCTGCGCAAATCCAGCGGCGACGTGCGGTAATGCGCGCCGGAAAGCAGTTGATAAGCCTCTGATGGGCGCGAGGGTTGTTCGCGCCAGGCACGTTGGCTTAACGTCTCCAGCTGCGGTTCCCCGTGCGGAGCCTGGAGAAACGCCTCATCGTTAAACAACAATAGCCGATCGATAACCGACTCCAGCGGGCAACCCGGCGCCCAGCGAATCGGCGACGACAGGTTATACCGCCGTAGCGTTGGGAAACTGGCGCAAAATTTCAATAAGAAGCCGCGACCGGTACCCTCATAGCCCTGAACAGTGGTCGTTAATAGCGTATGGGGAAAACGCGCCGTCAGCTGGCGTAGCGTCGGCGCGGGGATAGCGGCGGCCTCATCAACCACCAGCCAGTCGGCTTTCGTGTCGCTTGCCAGCAGGGCATCAGGCGCCATAAAGCGCATCTTCTGTCCCGCAAAAGCGGCGATGACCGCTGTCGCGTCGCGCGTCGGCGCGGTGACGATGGCGGAGCCGGTGAGCTGATGAATCAACATTCCCGCCAGCGCGGATTTACCGCGCCCGCGCCCGGCGGTGACGGCGGCAATTTCCGGGGGCGATGACAGTAGTGACGAAAGAATGGCTGCCTGTTCGGCCTGCGGGTAGCCATCGGCAGCGTGCCAGTACCTGCGCGGCGCGGCCTCCGGCAACCGTAAGCCGTCGCCCTGTCGCCACAGCGCGACCTCAGGATCCGCGCTAAAGAGTTGAAGACAACGATGGACAAAGTTAGGGGTGGCGATCGGTTCAGATGTATCGCTCCAGCGCAGCGAATCGCCATCCGCCTGCTCAGGCCAGCGGGCAAAATCCGGCGCCAGGAGCACTAACCAACTGCCGGCGCGGAGCGTACCGCCGAGGGCAGCAAAAGCCGCCACGTCAAAACCGTGACGAGCATCGAAGAAGGCATGCAGGAACTCGCGCCCGAGCAGCGTTTTCAGCGCGCCCGGCGCCACGCAGGGTTCCTGCCGCGGCAACGCGCCGACCCATAGACTATCGCCGCCCAGCCGCTCTCGCAGCTCAACGGCCTGCGCCAGACACCAATGTTCGTCGCCGCTGAGCACCAGCAGGCGACGAACGCCCTCGCGCGCCATCTGCGCGGTCAGGTCAAGCAGCGTTTCCATCGGCAAACGTTAGCGAAGCGCGCTGCCGAAGGTATTACACTGCGAAGGATCGCCGCTATCGAAACCGCGTTTGAACCACGTATAGCGCTGCTGGGAGGTCCCATGGGTGAAGCTGTCCGGCACCACGCGGCCCTGGCTCTGCTCCTGCAGACGATCGTCGCCGATGGCCTCAGCGGCATTGAGCGCCTCTTGCAGATCGCCGGTTTCCATCACATCCTGTTTTTGCATGTTATTGCCCCAGACGCCCGCAAAGCAGTCTGCCTGCAGCTCCATTTTCACCGACAGGCGATTCACTTCAGTCTGCGAAGCCTGCTGCTGCATCTGACGGACCTTAGGTTCGATGCCGAGCAGCTTCTGCACATGGTGGCCGACTTCGTGCGCAATCACGTAGCCCTGCGCAAAGTCGCCGTCAGCGCCGAGTTTGTTTTTCATCTCGTCATAGAATGACAGGTCGATATAGACCGTGCTGTCCGCCGGGCAGTAGAACGGCCCCATCACCGATTGACCGGTGCCGCAGCCGGTACGGGTCGCGCCGCGATACATCACCAGCTTCGGCTGTACGTATTGCCGCCCCATCTTTTCAAAAATAGGCCCCCAGGTATCTTCGGTAGTGGCCAGAATAACGGAGGTGAACTTCGCCGCTTCATCATCCTTCGGGCTGATCGAACGCTGGGTTGAAGTCTGCTGCTGCGGCATCGGTTCGCCGGTCAGCATGCCGGTTAAATCCACGCCATAGTAACCCGCCACCAGAACGATAATTAGCAGGACGATGCCGCCTTTACCGCTTGGAATACGGAAACCGCCACCGCCGCCGCCCAGCGGCGAACCTGAATCACTACGTCTGTCTTCCACATTGTCGCTTTCACGACGCCCTTGCCAGCGCATAAGCACCTCTATTCCATCATGTTACGAATATGAGAGATCGTAGGCGGTTCAGCGGAGGATTACCACAGGAAACAACGAATAAGAGTGCCGGAAGAGACGATTTCTTCCGGCGCGGAGGGGATTAGTCGAGCTTGACGCCCAGACGGTGGGCCACTTCTTCGTAAGCTTCGATCAGGCCGCCGAGGCTCTGGCGGAAGCGATCTTTGTCCATTTTATCGAGGGTGTTTTTATCCCACAGACGGCTACCGTCCGGAGAGAATTCATCGCCAAGCACCACTTCGCCTTTGAACAGACCGAACTCCAGCTTGAAGTCGACCAGAATCAGACCAGCATCATCAAACAGTTTGCTGAGTACGTCATTCGCTTTGTAGCTGAGCTCCTTCATGCGCGCCAGGTTTTCTTTATTCACCCAGCCGAACGTCTCACAGTAGGATTCGTTGACCATCGGGTCGTGCATGGCGTCGTTTTTCAGGAACAGGTCGAACAACGGCGGAGTCAGCTCGATACCTTCTTCAATACCCAGGCGTTTCACCAGTGAACCCGCCGCGCGGTTACGAATCACGCATTCAACCGGCACCATATCCAGCTTTTTCACCAGGCATTCAGTATCAGAAAGCAGCGCTTCCATTTGGGTCGGGATACCGGCTTCTTCCAGCTTGCTCATAATGAAATGGTTGAATTTGTTATTCACCATACCTTTACGATCGAACTGTTCGATGCGGGCGCCATCCCCTGCTGACGTATCGTTACGGAATTCAAGTACCAGCAGATCCGGGTTTTCGGTGCTGTATACCGTTTTCGCTTTGCCACGATACAACTCAGCTTGCTTTTTCATCTTTCACCACTCCAGTGATATTAAGCCAAAAAATTACCTTTCCGCCCGTAGGCAAAATCAGGCAAATTACCTGACTTTGCGGCTACGCACACGTTTGCGTCACTATACATTAAAAAGGGCCGGATTGCTCCAGCCCTTTTTATTACTTGTTAAATGCGGCCTGGAATACGGCTACCAGGGCGTCATTTTGCGACTGCGTCAGGGTGTGGCCTTTCGGGTCGATAAACTGCAGACTACTGCGATTATCGAGATCGCCGACCTGCAGTTTATAGTCGCCAGAGGCCAACTGCGGGTCACTGGCGCCCAGATCCTGCCAGCTGCTGTCAGACAGCGGCTTGTAAGTTACCGCCATGCTGCCCTGAGAGCGAGTGCTGTCGGTTACCTTCATGCCCACTTTTTCAAGCGCGGCCGGCAGTTTCTGCCACACCATGTTGAACGGCGCGCGTACCACCAGCATCGGCAAGCCGGTGTCATCCGCCGCGCTCTGCACGTCGAAGGTCGCGCCAGCGCTTCGCTGCGCCGCGTTCTGCGCATTAGTGGCGTTGGAATCAAGACCGGAAGAGATAACGTTCAGCATTGAGGTGCTGTAGCGCTGCAGAGAAGCCGGGTCAGACACGGGCTTGCCCGCCTGCTCCAGGTTCACCAGCTTCACCACCACCGCCTGCTGATAGCCCTGCGGCTTAACGGAGATTTGATAACGGCCACGGTACTGCTGGTCTTCATCAAGGCGGTTCCACTCTACCCAATCGGTATTCAGCGTCTGGCCTGCATCGTCACGCTTGGTGATGGTGTAGTTTTTCGCCTGTACGATGCTAACCACCTGCGCCCATAAAGAACCGCTGCGGCTGTTTTCCACCATCAGGGTGGAGGTGTCGCCGTTAAACTGGGTACGCGCGCCGCTGACCAGGGCTAAAGGCTGAGCTGGCGGACGAATATCCAGCGCCTTGCCTACCGCACCGGTGCTGGCGGCAACCGGAATGTTGTAGTCGCCAGTCTGCAGCGGCAGGATCATCCCCGCCGGGGCGTGAAGTTCACTGAGCGGCGTGGCATCTAAATAAGCCTCGTCGCCGCTAACCTGACGCTTATAGCGCGAGTCAGAACTACAGGCCGCGAGGAGTAAAACCAGCGAAACACCCGCAACCTTCGCCAGGCGCGACTTCTGTACTGAGTAAGCCATCAAATCTCCCTAAACTCTACAGCAAACCGGCATGCTTCAGCGCTGCGGTAACCGCTTTCGTACCCGCTTCGGTAATCGGCGTCATCGGCAGGCGCAGCGTGTCGGTCGCTACAAGTCCCAACGCCTTACAAGCCCATTTGACTGGGATCGGGTTGGGTTCGACAAATAATTTTGTATGCAGCGGCATCAGACGCTGGTTAATCGCGCGAGCTTCCGCGAATTGACCCGCCATCGCCAGTCGGCACATGTCCGCCATTTCACGCGCAGCAACGTTCGCCGTGACGGAAATGACGCCGACGCCGCCGAGCTGGATAAAGTCCATGCCGGTTGCGTCATCGCCGCTCAGCAGAATAAAGTCATCTGAAACCAGCTCTTTGATCTGGTGAACGCGACTTAAGTTCCCTGTTGCTTCCTTAATACCGACAATATTTTTAATTTCCGCCAGGCGGCCAACGGTTTCCGGCAGCATATCGCAACCGGTACGGGACGGCACATTATACAGAATTTGCGGCAGGTCAGTATGTTCAGCGATAGCTTTAAAGTGTTGGAACAGGCCTTCCTGGGTCGGACGGTTATAATAAGGAGTGACCGTCAGGCAGCCGACAACGCCGCTATCGTTGAAACGTTTGGTCAGGCTAATCGCCTCTGCGGTTGCATTTGCACCGGTACCTGCAATGACCGGGATGCGGCCATCGGCCAGCTCAAGGGTCATCATCACGACGTCGCCATGCTCTTCATGGCTCAACGTTGCGGATTCGCCGGTAGTCCCTACCGAAACAATCGCCGAGGTTCCGTTGGCGACATGGTAATCAATCAGTTTTTTCAGGCTTGACCGGCAGACATTACCGTTATCATCCATCGGCGTGACAAGCGCTACAATACTTCCCGTGAACATGGGCCATCCTCAGAGCAGAAGTGGGACAAGATTCTCAATGTTACGTTTGGTGCTGCAATAAAAGCAAGAGACCCAACGCCATCTGGGATGTTGTACGCCGGTTTTTTTTATGCTTTCCTAATGTTACCTCACCTTTTTAAAGGAAGAACAGGTTTGACAGCCTCATTACAACACTATCTGGTGATTACCGCTCTGGGCGCAGACCGCCCCGGCATCGTAAACACAATCACTCGCCACGTCAGCAGCTGCGGCTGCAATATTGAAGACAGCCGCTTGGCCATGCTCGGCGACGAGTTCACGTTTATAATGCTGCTTTCCGGCTCGTGGAACGCGATTAACCTGATCGAATCAACGCTGCCGTTAAAAGGAGCCGAGCTGGATTTGCTGATCGTAATGAAGCGCACCTCCGCCCGCCCACCGCAGGCGATGCCGAATACGGTTTGGATCCAGGTAGAGGTGCCGGACTCGCCGCATATCATTGAGCGCTTTACCGCGCTGTGCGACACGTGGAATATGAATATCGCCGAACTGGTCTCCCGTACTCAACCGGGAGAAGATAAAGACGCCGCTCAGCTATTTATTCAAATCACCGCACACAGTCCTGCCTCGCAAAACACGACAAATATCGAGCAAGCGTTCAAAGCACTATGTACAGAACTGAGCGCACAAGGCAGTATTAACATCGTTAATTATTCACAGCATGATGAACAGGATGGAGTTTAACCAATGACCCCACTGAAAGCCGGTGATATCGCACCGAAATTTAGCTTACCGGACCAGGACGGCGAGGAAGTAAATTTAACCGACTTCCAGGGACAGCGTGTTCTGGTTTATTTTTACCCGAAAGCCATGACCCCAGGCTGCACCGTACAAGCGTGCGGTTTACGCGATAATATGGACGACCTGAAAAAAGCGGGCGTCGAAGTACTGGGTATCAGCACTGATAAACCAGAAAAACTGTCTCGTTTTGCCGAAAAAGAGCTGCTGAACTTTACGCTGCTGTCTGATGAAGATCATCAGGTCTGCGAACAGTTCGGCGTCTGGGGCGAAAAATCATTTATGGGGAAAACCTACGACGGCATTCACCGTATTAGCTTCCTCATTGATGCTGACGGCAAGATTGAACATGTGTTTGATAACTTCAAAACCAGCAATCACCACGATGTCGTGCTGAACTGGCTGAAAGAAAACGCATAACGTCTAAATGAAAACGCCGGGGATAATAAATCGCCCGGCGTTTTTTTGCGTCAATCAGCGCGTCACTCGTCTTCAATAACCATTCCATCAGGCCAGGCGTGAACCACCGCCTTGATTAATGTCGCCAGCGGAATCGCGAAGAATACCCCCCAGAAACCCCACAGCCCGCCGAAAATCACTACCGACAGAATAATCACCAGCGGATGTAAATTCACCGCCTCCGAGAAGAGAACCGGCACCAGCAGGTTGCCATCCAGCCCCTGAATTATCAGGTATACGGCAAACAGGCTCCAGAACTCAGTACCCGCGCCGAACTGGAACAACGCCACGCCGACCACAGGAATGGTGACCACAAAAGCGCCGATATACGGAATCAGCACCGAGAATCCCACCAGCACCGCCAGCAGCAGCGAGTAGTTGAGACCGAAGAGAATGAAGCCTATCCAGGTGGCGACGCCGACGACAATCATCTCCAGCACCTTGCCGCGGATATAGTTGGTAATCTGCTGGTTCATCTCTTTCCACACCTGCCCCGCCAGGCCGCGATTACGCGGTAATACCCGGCGTACGGCATTGAGCATCTGCTGTTTATCTTTCAGCAGGAAGAAAACCATCAGCGGAACCAGGACCAGATAAACCGCCAGCGTCAGCAGGCCGACCAGCGAGGCGAGCGAATACTTCACTACCGAATCGCCAACGGTCAGCATGCGGCTGCGCATATTTTCGGCCATTGCATCAATGATGCCGGCATCCATCAATGCCGGATAGCGCCGCGGCAGCGTGGCGGCGAAATCGGAAAGCTTATTAAGCATGCCAGGCATATCGCGGATGAGATAAATGCCCTGTTGCCAGGCCACCGGCATCACCACAAAGGCCATCAGCAGCAAGATACCGACAAATAGCACCAGCACCAGCGAGGTAGCCCAGGTTCGCGACAGGCCGATACGCTCCAGGCGAACGGTCGGCCACTCCAGCAGATAGGCCAACACGATGGCGACCAGAAGCGGCGCCAGCAGCCCGCTGAAAAAGAACATAATGCCGAAGCCGGCCAGCAGAATAACCAGCAGCGCTATCGCTTCCGGGTCGCTGAAACGACGACGATACCACTGCATTAACATCTCAAGCATAAACCCTTCCCTGAAGCGCAAATCGCCACAATCCTGGGAATTGTATCTAAGTGTCACAAAAAAGACTTCGCTTTTTATTGGCTATGACACAAACCTGCACAACTGTGCGAATATCATATTTTCAACGCCATCAACGACAGCTAAACTCGCTGAATCTGCGGCATGGGAACATTGGGCCGCACAACCGGTCAAACTGGCACACCCACATTACAGGACAGAGGTTATGTTCAGGCAGTTAAAGAAAACGCTGGTGGCCGCCGCCGTCGCGTCGTTGACGCTGGGGACGATATTACCTGCCGCCGCTGACTCGGCGGATACGCTGCCGGATATGGGCACCTCGGCAGGAAGCACCCTTTCCATCGGTCAGGAAATGCAGATGGGGGATTACTACGTACGCCAGCTACGCGGTAGCGCGCCGCTGATAAACGACCCGCTGTTGGTGCAATACATTAACGGGCTGGGCATGCGCCTGGTCGCTCACGCTAATTCCGTCCGTACGCCGTTCCACTTTTATCTGATTAATAACGATCAGATTAACGCCTTTGCCTTCTTCGGCGGCAACGTGGTGCTGCACTCGGCGCTGTTCCGCTATGCGGATAACGAAAGCCAGCTTGCCTCGGTAATGGCGCACGAAATCTCCCACGTCACCCAGCGCCATCTGGCGCGTGCGATGGAAGATCAAAAACGTAGCGCGCCGCTAACCTGGGTTGGCGCGCTGGGCTCTATTCTGCTGGCGATGGCCAGCCCGCAGGCGGGGATGGCGGCATTAACCGGCACCCTGGCTGGCACCCAACAGGGGATGATTAGCTTCACCCGTCAGAACGAAGAAGAAGCCGACCGCATCGGTATTCAGGTACTGCAGCGCTCCGGTTTCGATCCGCAGGCGATGCCGGCGTTTATGGGTAAATTACTCGACGAATCCCGCTATTCCAGCCGCCCGCCGGAAATGCTGCTCACTCACCCACTGCCGGAAAGCCGTCTGGCCGACGCCCGTAACCGCGCCAATCAGATGCGCCCGGTGGTAGTCCAGTCGTCGGCGGATTTCTATCTCGCCAAGGCCCGTACCCTCGGTATGTACAACTCCGGTGAAAATAAGCTCGGCAGCGATCTGCTTGACGCCTGGTCAAAAGGGAACATCCGCGAACAGCACGCCGCGCAGTATGGCCGCGCGCTACTGGCTATGGAGAGCAATAACTACGATCAGGCGCGCAAAGCGCTCCAGCCGCTGCTCAGCGCCGACCCACAAAATCCCTGGTATCTGGATCTCGCCACCGATATCGATCTTGGGCAGAAAAAGACCACTGACGCAATTAACCGCCTGAAAAACGCCAAAGAGATCCGCACCGATCCGGTCCTGCAGCTGAACCTGGCCAATGCCTACGTACAGGGCGGGCAGCCGGCGGAAGCCGCGACCATTCTCAACCGCTACACCTTTAACAATAAAGATGACGGCAACGGTTGGGACCTGTTGGCACAGGCGGAAGGCGCATTGGGTCATCGCGATCAGGAGCTGGCGGCGCGAGCCGAAGGCATGGCGCTGGCCGGTAGGCTTGACCAGGCCATCTCGCTGCTGAGCAGCGCCAGTTCGCAAGTAAAATTGGGCAGTTTGCAGCAGGCGCGCTACGACGCTCGCATCGACCAGCTGCGCCAGCTGCAGGAAAGATTCCGCCCCTATCAGAAAATGTAAGGAGACCACATGTCTGACGCGGTAAAAATTTACCACAACCCTCGCTGCTCGAAGAGCCGTGACACGCTCAGCCTGCTGAAAGCTAACGGCATCGACCCTGAAGTGGTGCTGTATCTGGAGACGCCGCCGGATGCCGCGACGCTGCGCCAGCTATTGAAAATGCTGAATATGAGCAGCGCCCGTGAACTGATGCGCCAGAAAGAAGATCTGTATAAGTCGCTCAATCTCGCCGACCCACAGCTCAGCGAAGAGGCGTTGATTCAGGCCATGGTCGAGAACCCGAAGCTCATCGAACGGCCCATCGTGGTCAGCCACGGCCAGGCGCGTATCGGCCGCCCGCCGGAACAGGTACTGGAAATCGTCAGCTAACCCCTACGCGCCGCCGGTCTTGCCCGCGGCGCGATTTTTTTCGTGCCCGCTTCCAGAAAATACAGGCCAACTCCCCCTGCCCGCACAGTGGTGCTACTGTCTGTCCGTCACCTGAATCCACTGGACGGATTGCCAATGAAAAAAGCTATTTCCACGCCGCATGACGCAGTATTTAAAACCTACCTTTCCCATTCGGATACCGCGCGTGATTTTCTCCGGTTGTATCTTCCTGAAGCGCTAAAGGAGATCTGCGATCTGCGCACGCTACATTTAGAATCAGGTAATTTTATCGAAGAAGATCTCAGACCTTACTATTCCGATATTCTCTACTCGCTGCAAACCACTGCGGGCGACGGCTATATTTACGCGCTAATCGAACATCAAAGTAGCCCCGACCGACATATGGCCTTTCGCCTGATGCGCTACGCCGTCGCCGTCATGCAGCGCCACCTTGATGCCGGACACGAAAAACTTCCGCTGGTGATCCCGGTGCTTTTCTATCACGGTCTGGTGACGCCCTATCCGTTTTCAATGCGCTGGCTGGATGAGTTTGCCGCGCCGGAGCTGGCGACCACGCTCTACCACGGCGAATTTCCACTGGCGGATATCACCGTCATACCGGATGATGAAATCGCCACTCATCAACGTATGGCAACGCTGGAATTACTGCAAAAACATATTCGACAACGCGATCTGGCGCAGTTACTCGACAAGCTGAGCGAATTATTATTGACTGGATTAGCCACGCAAACACAGGTGCAGGCGCTAATGCACTACCTGGTGCTCGCGGGAAATAGCCGCGAACCGATAAAGTTTATTCGTGAGTTGGCGCGCCAGACGCCGCAACATAAGGAGACGCTGATGACTATTGCAGAATATCTCGAGCAGCAAGGGCTGGAGCGCGGTTTGCTTCAGGGACGGCAAGAGGGCCGGCAAGAAGGCCGGAAAGAAGAAGCACTGCGTATCGCCGCCGCGATGTTACGTAGCGGTCTCGCCCCCGCGCTGGTGGCGCAGCTAACCGGGCTGGCAGAGCAGGAGCTGGCGTCGCTTTCGGCTTAAAGCTTCAGGATCTCTTTAACGAATGGGATCGTCAGTTTTCGTTGGGCGGTAATCGATGCGTGATCGAGCTGATCGAGCGTCATAAACAGCGAGCGCATTTCTCTATCCAGCCGCTTGAGCAGGAATCGGCAGACATCTTCCGGCATCTCGAAACCGCGCAGTCTGGCGCGCAACTGCAGCGCCTGCAGCTTATCTTCATCCGACAGCGGCTGCAGCTTATAGATTTGCCCCCAGTCAAGGCGCGAGGCGAGATCCGGCAAGCCGAGATGCAGCTGCCGCGGCGGGCAATCGCCGGTGATCAGCAGGCGGGTTTTACCTGATTCGAGAATACGGTTATAGAGATTAAAGATAGCCATCTCCCAGGGCTCGTCCCCTGCCACGCACTCGATGTTATCGATGCATACCAGCGCCAGTTGCTCCATGCCGTCCAGCACTTCCGGCACGAACCACGTGCGCTTATCCAACGGCACGTAGCCGACGGCATCGCCACGCTGGGATAGCTCAGCGCAGGCGGCATGCAAAAGGTGGCTACGCCCCGCGCCTTCACGAGACCAGATATAGATGTATCCGCTGTGTTCCTGCCGCAACACGTTCTGCAGAGCGGCAAGTAGGGAAGGATTATCACCCGGCCAGAAACTCGCGAACGTTTCGTCGTCAGGAAGATACAGTGGCAAAGAGAGCTGTGCCGGAGCGTTCAGATGGACCTCAACATAGGCTTACAGAAAAACGCGAAGAGTTTAACACAGTTTTAGGTCCGGAGAGAACCGGGCAGGATCGCTGCCCGGTATCAGGATCGTTATTTCGCTTCTTCGCTATCCGCGGCGTCCAGCACCACTTCTTCCGGACGCAGAACGCTGATCAGTTTAAAGATCAGGCTCAGACAGATACCGACGATCGTCGCCAGCGCCATGCCTTTCAGCTCCGCCGCGCCAATATGCACCTTCGCGCCGCTCACGCCGATAATCAGAATAACTGAGGTCAGAATCAGGTTCTGCGCTTTGCTGTAATCGACTTTTGATTCGATCAGCACGCGGATACCGGATGCGCCGATCACCCCGTACAGCAGCAGAGAAACGCCGCCCATCACCGGTACCGGGATAATCTGAATCGCCGCCGCCAGCTTGCCGACGCAGGAGAGCAGAATCGCAATAATCGCCGCGCCGCCAATAACCCAGGTACTGTATACGCGGGTAATCGCCATCACGCCGATATTTTCACCGTAGGTGGTGTTTGGCGTTGAGCCAAAGAAACCGGAGACAATCGTCGACAGCCCGTTGGCGAACATCGAGCGGTGCAGACCCGGATCGCGGATCAGATCGCGTTTAACGATATTGGCGGTCACCACCAGGTGCCCCACGTGCTCGGCGATCACCACCAGCGCGGCAGGCAAAATGGTGAAAATGGCAAACCACTCAAAGCGCGGGGTGTAGAAGGTCGGCAGTGCAAACCAGTGCGCTTCGGCGATAGGCGTCGTATCGACCACTCCCATCACGAAGGAGAGCGCATAGCCCACCAGCACGCCGATAAGAATCGGGATAATCGCCAGGAAGCCGCGGAACAGTACGGAACCAAAAACCGTCACCGCCAGCGTCACCATCGAAATAATAATGGTTTTGCTATCGGGCGATTGGCCATCAGCCGGCAGCAGCCCGGCCATGTTCGCCGCCACGCCCGCCAGTTCCAGGCCGATAACCGCCACGATGGCGCCCATCGCCGCCGGCGGGAACATCACATCCAGCCAGCCGGTACCGGCTTTTTTGACAATAAAGGAGACGATGCAGAACAGGACGCCGCACATAATGAAACCGCCGAGCGCCACTTCATAACCCAGCGGCAACAGCAGCAGCACCGGGGAGATAAAGGCGAAGCTCGACCCCAGATAGGCCGGAATTTTGCCTTTACAGATAAAGAGGTACAACAGCGTACCGATGCCGTTAAACAGCAGTACGGTAGCCGGGTTAATGTGGAACAGGATAGGCACCAGAACCGTTGCGCCAAACATGGCGAACAGATGTTGCAAACTAAGCGGGATTGTCTGTAAAAGCGGCGGTCTTTCACTCACCCCGATTGCACGGCGCGTCATAATGTTATCCTCTGAGAGTCGTTTGTTATTTGTTGTGGGCGTGATTTATTCAAAAAAAAGCCGACTCTCAAAGTCGGCTTTTTATCACTTCATCATTTATTTGGTACCGAAAATCTTATCGCCGGCATCGCCGAGGCCCGGAATAATGTATCCGTGCTCGTTGAGGCCCTGGTCGACGGAGGCGGTGTACAGCTCGACGTCAGGATGCGCTTTCTCCAGCGCGGCAATGCCTTCCGGCGCCGCCACCAGCACCAGCACCTTAATGCTCGAACAGCCCGCTTTTTTCAGCAGGTCGATAGTTGCGATCATCGAACCGCCAGTTGCCAGCATCGGGTCAACCACCAGCGCCATACGCTCGTCAATGTTAGAAACCAGCTTCTGGAAGTAAGGAACCGGCTCCAGCGTTTCTTCATCACGGTAGATACCAACCACGCTGATACGCGCGCTCGGCACGTGCTCCAGCACGCCTTCCATCATCCCCAGACCGGCACGCAGGATAGGCACTACGGTAATTTTCTTACCTTTGATCTGCTCAACTTCGACCGGACCGTTCCAGCCTTCGATAGTGACACGCTCGGTAGCGAGATCGGCGGTTGCTTCGTAGGTCAGTAAGCTACCAACCTCTGAGGCGAGTTCACGGAAGCGTTTAGTACTGATGTCATGCTCACGCATCAGGCCCAGCTTGTGTTTGACGAGTGGATGTTTCACTTCCACGATCTTCATTCTCTTTCTCCTCTGAGGGGCAGCCACAAAAAAAATCGCGGGATTATACCGCTTTTTGCGGATTGCGCCATACCCATCTTGCTTGACGTATATCAAACAAAGTGATTTATGGATTGTTACACATTATAAAACAAACAAAAAAAGCCGGAGGTTCCCCTTCGGCTTTTATCTTTGACAAGGCTATGCTTGTTGGCGATTACAGATTTTCGCCGTTACTGGCAATAACCTGCTGATACCAGGCAAAGGATTTTTTACGGCTGCGGGCCAACGTGCCGCGACCGTCGTTATCTTTATCGACAAAGATAAATCCATAGCGTTTTTTCATCTCGCCGGTACCGGCGGAGACCAGATCGATACAGCCCCACGGGGTATACCCCATCAGATCGACGCCATCCTCCACTACCGCTTTTTTCATTTCGGCAATATGGGCACTGAGATACTCGATACGATACTGGTCATCCACGCTGCCGTCAGCTTCACGCACGTCAATGGCGCCAAAGCCATTCTCAACGATAAACAGCGGCAACTGATAGTGATCCCAGAACCAGTTGAGCGAGTAGCGCAGACCAACCGGGTCAATCTGCCAGCCCCAATCCGATTTCTTGACGTACGGGTTGGAGACCAGGCTGGTGCTTTCGTCGTAATCCAGGTGCGGATTATCGTCAGTTGCTTTGGTGGCGAAGGACATGTAGTAGCTAAAACCAATATAGTCGACGCAACCCTCTTTTAACGCCAGGCGATCGGCGTCGGTGATATCCAGCGTAAAACCGCGGCGCGCGAAGTAGTTGAGCAAATGCTGCGGATAGCGGCCACGCACGTGCACATCGGTAAACCAGTAACGACGATGCATAGCGTTCATCGCCATCATGATGTCGTCCGGCGCGCAGGTGAGCGGATAGATTGGACACATCGCGATCATACAGCCAATCTGCAGGTCCGAATTAATCTCACGTGCCGCCTTTACCGCCAGCGCGCTGGCCACCAGTTCATAATGGGCGGCCTGAAACATCACCGGCTCACGGTCTTCTCCGGGCTGATACTTCAGGCCGGAGTTGGTAAAGGGGGCGAAATCTTCATGGAAGTTGGCCTGGTTGTTGATCTCGTTAAAGGTCATCCAGTACTTCACTTTGTGCTGATAGCGGGTAAACACCACCTTCGCGAAGCGGACAAAGAAATCAATCAGCTTACGGTTGCGCCAGCCGCCGTATTCAGTCACCAGGTGGTAAGGCATTTCAAAATGGGAGAGCGTGATCACCGGTTCGATGCCATATTTCAGGCACTCGTCGAATAGATCGTCATAGAATTGCAGGCCCGCTTCATTGGGCTCCAGCTCATCGCCCAGCGGAAAAATGCGCGTCCAGGCAATTGAAGTACGGAAACACTTAAATCCCAGTTCGGCAAACAGCGCTACGTCTTCTTTATAACGATGATAAAAATCAATTGCCTCATGGTTGGGATAGTTATGACCAGGCAGTACGCCGTCGGTGATCGTTCGCGGCACCCCATGGGCGCCTGCGGTCATCACGTCAGCGACGCTAATCCCCTTCCCTCCTTCTTGCCAGCCGCCCTCAAGCTGATGCGCCGCTACCGCGCCGCCCCACAAAAAACCTTCTTTGAATCCGGACATATACTCTCCCTATAGACGATCGTTATGCGCTTTTCACCAAACAGAAACCGGTTTCATTGGCATAATGATCATTCATTAAAGGCGAGGCAAGCAGAAGACTGTACCCGGTTTCATTTTCGTGAACAGTATCAAATTTGCTCATCTGTTAGCCGTTTTAAATCGAGTGTAAAGCAGGCTCGCAAACGTTTGCTTTCCCTGTTAGAATTGCGCCGATTTTTCTTGCTACCGCAAACGCGTGGAGACTTCGCAGTGACCGATAAAACCTCTCTCAGCTATAAAGATGCCGGCGTGGATATTGATGCAGGCAACGCTCTCGTCGACCGTATTAAGGGCGTGGTGAAGAAAACCCGTCGCCCGGAAGTGATGGGCGGACTGGGCGGATTCGGCGCGCTGTGCGCTCTGCCGCAGAAATACCGCGAACCGGTACTGGTCTCCGGCACCGACGGCGTCGGCACCAAGCTGCGTCTGGCGATGGACCTTAAACGTCACGACACCATCGGTATCGATCTGGTCGCCATGTGCGTCAATGACCTCGTAGTTCAGGGCGCCGAGCCGCTGTTTTTCCTCGACTACTACGCGACCGGTAAACTGGACGTAGACACCGCGGCAAGCGTGATCAACGGCATCGCCGAAGGCTGCTTACAGTCCGGCTGCGCGCTGGTTGGCGGCGAAACGGCAGAGATGCCGGGTATGTACCATGGTGAAGATTATGACGTGGCCGGTTTCTGCGTCGGCGTGGTAGAAAAATCAGAAATCATCGACGGCAGCAAAGTGGCTGACGGCGACGTCCTGGTCGCGCTTGCCTCCAGCGGCCCGCACTCTAACGGCTACTCGCTGGTACGTAAGATTATCGAAGTCAGCGGCGTTGACCCGCAGACCACCGACCTCAACGGCAAACCGCTGGCCGACCACCTGCTGGCGCCGACCCGCATCTATGTCAAATCGATTCTGAATCTGATTGCCAACGTCGACGTTCACGCCATCGCCCACCTGACCGGCGGCGGCTTCTGGGAAAATATCCCGCGCGTACTGCCGGACAACACCCAGGCGGTAATCGACGAGTCCTCCTGGCAGTGGCCGGAAGTCTTCAACTGGCTGCAAACCGCCGGTAATGTCAGCAGCCACGAAATGTACCGCACCTTTAACTGCGGCGTCGGCATGCTGGTCGCGCTGCCGGCAGCCGAGGCGGATAAAGCCATCGCCCTGCTGAACGAGCAGGGTGAAAACGCCTGGAAAATCGGTTATATCAAGGCATCCGATGCCGAACAACGCGTGGTCATTGAATGAAAAACATTGTGGTGCTGATTTCCGGTAACGGCAGTAATTTACAGGCGATTATTGATGCCTGCGCCCGGAAGCAAATCAACGGCACCCTGCGTGCGGTATTCAGCAATAAGGCCGAAGCATTCGGCCTTGAGCGCGCCCGCGAGGCCGGTATTCCGGCCTTTGCGCTCTCGCCGAAAGCGTTTGATAGCCGCGAAGCCTTCGACCGCGAGCTGATGCAGAAAATCGACGCCTTCCAACCGGATTTGGTGGTGCTGGCAGGCTATATGCGCATCCTTAGCCCAGCGTTTGTTGACCACTATCAGGGGCGCTTGCTGAATATCCATCCTTCTCTGCTGCCGAAATATCCAGGGCTGCATACTCATCGCCAGGCGCTGGAAAACGGTGATGAGGAACATGGCACCTCGGTGCATTTCGTCACCGACGAACTCGACGGCGGACCGGTGATCTTACAGGCTCGGGTGCCGGTATTTCCGGAAGACAGCGAAGATGACGTTACCGCCCGCGTTCAGGCGCAGGAGCACGATATCTACCCGCTGGTGGTGAGCTGGTTTGTTGATGGCCGCCTGCGTATGGAAGCTAACTCTGCGTGGCTGGATAATCGCAAGCTGCCGCCGCAGGGCTATGCCGCCGAAGAATAAGTTCGACCTGCCCCGGAGCAATCGCCGGGGCACCTTCCTCTCTTATTTCCTCGCTAATTATCGCCGTTTTCCAGACATAGCGCGTTAGGGTTCCAGGCTGTCGGTAACGGTATCGGGCGCTGATAATCAAACTCGCGCAGTGTCAGACCCGCTACGCCGTTGGCGTACAGTACCGGCAAACCGCCGGGATAAGGCTCGACCCCCCAAACGCGGCCGCTTTGCGGATTCAAACACCAGGCGTTATCAATCCCCATCCCGGTCGGCGACATCGGATTGCACGGCGGGCGGATATCATAAAGCCCCTGCTCCGCTGCCAGGTTCAGCTTCTGGGTGAGCTGCACGCCGTCAAACAGAATGCGCCGGATCTGACCTGGCGTTTCACTATGCAGGTTTATCGCACCTTCGCACTCGCCAACCAGCCCGCGGAACTGGATCTGTGAGATTTCGCCGGGTTCAATCGCCGGATCGCGACGGCGCGCGGAAAGGAAAACAGGGTCCGCCTCGCCCCAATGACAGGCCGGCGCGCTCACGCAATCAAAAGCAATGCTGCTAAAAATCATCCGCCGTAGCCGCCCGCCGTCGCGGGATATCAGGCCAATGCCGCGATTGGAGTCAAAGATAGTGCAGTTACTCACCAGCACATCTTCAATATCCTGCCAGGTTTCAGTACCGATTTTAAAGGCGCAGCTTTTCGAGCGCAGCGTGCAGTTAACGATGGTTACCTGACGCAACGGTCGCTGGATACGCTCAGGTTTATCGGTGGTCTTCAGACAGATGGCATCATCCGCCGCGCTGAAATAGCTATTGGCGATATGTACCTGCTGGCAGCTATCGATATCCAGCGCATCGGTATTAGCCATCGTCAAATCGTTGTCGACGGTGACGCCGTCAACCACCACGCCCATGCAGGAGACCAGATGAATTGTCCACATCGGGGCATGTCGTACGGTGATGTTTTCCAGCCGGACGCGACGGCAATTTTCCAGCAAAATGATCCGCGGACGCGCCGTGGCTGGCGTGCGGTAACCCATGGCATCAACTTGACGGGAAAACCAGCCGTCAGCACTGCCGTAAATCTCGCCGCCTCCGCAGATAGTAATATTCTGTGCATCCACAGCATACAGAAAGGCCCGATCTGAAGATTCCGCCCGGCTCAGCGCCGTCGCCTGAGCAAAGTCATCATAGTTTTCGCTAACGATAAGCTCGGCGCCCGGCGACAGCCACAAACAGGTGTTCGAGCCTATCCGTAAACCGCCGAGCGCGTACCTGCCACAATCAACCACCAACCGGCCGCCGCCCGCCTGCGCCAGTTCGTCCAGCGCCTGTTGAAAGAGTTCAGTATCAGGCGTCACGCCATCCGCATGGGGATGACGGTGCGAAAGATAAATGTTCATAGCATGTCCTGGAAATCAACGTGGGGACTATCTCACCATCTCTCTCACCCTCAGCGTAGGGTCGAAATCGCTACCGCGGAAATATCTGCGTACTCTTTCACATTCGCCGTCAGGATCTGGGGCAAAACGTGAGATTACGCGCAAAATTTGCCTGCGGAAAAAATGAAAACAGGGCCGTTATCACAGTAAACGCCCTCTTAAACCGCTGCATATGTGAGCAGCGTCACGGGATTTATTTCATTTTGTCGCCTTTTGGCATGCTGCTCGCAGAACGGTACGAAAAACCGACTGTCGGGATTTTCGCCTCCTTCCCCCTCTTTTACTGTGCAACCTCGCTTTCCTTCATATAAGAGATATTCCAATGACGAGGACAGTCTCCCCACAACGAGAAGTCAAAACCCGCAACATCCTCTGCTGGGGGATGGGCGATATTTTCGGCAGCGGCGCGATGACCATCACCGGCCTGTGGCTGCTCTACTTTTATATTGAAGTCGCCGGGCTCTCGCCCGCCGCTGCGGCCTCTATTTTCGCCATCGCCAAGATTTGGGACGGCATCACGGACCCGGTGATGGGCTACATTACCGACAACATTCGCACCCGTTGGGGGCGGCGACGGATCTTCTTTATTCTCGGCGCGCCGTTATCGCTCTGTTTCGCCCTGATGTGGATAAGTGGTTTTGGCTACGCCTGGTACCTTGGTACCTATCTACTATTCAGCACCGTCTTCACCCTGCTGATGGTGCCTTACGATACGCTGCCTGCAGAGATGACCACCCGCTATGATTTGCGCTCGAAAATGTCCGGCGCGCGAATGCTATTCGCTCAGGCGACAGCCTTTCTCGCGGCGCTGATCCCCGGGCAAATCATGGCCCACGTCGCCGATAAATCGCAGGCGTTTCTCTATATCGGCATTATCTTCGCCCTGCTTTTTGCCTTGCCGTGGATCTTCGTCTGGCGCGGTACCTGGGAACGTGAGCATCTCCCACCACCGCAGACGCAGCAAGGTTTAGGCAAAACACTACGTTCGCTGTATCGCGAAATGGCCTCTACCTTCCGTCTGCGGACCTTCCGTATTCATATCATGATGTATGTCGGCGGCGCGGTGGCGCTGGATATTTTCGGCTCGCTGTTTATGCACTACATGACCTACGTGCTACGTGTCGGCACCTCGCTGGCTTCGCAGGCCATGAGTCTGATGACGCTGTTTCAGTTTTTCGCGATCCCTTTATTTACCTGGCTTTGCATCCGCGTCGGCAACGGCAACGCCTATAAGGTCGCCATCGCGCTGATCCTCTGCGCGCTACTGTGGTTCAGCCAATTGACCGCTTCTTTCAGCCATCTTTCCTGGCTGCTACTCGGCGGCGCAATCGTGATGGGCATCGCCCGCGGCGGCACCTATCTTATCCCATGGAATGTCTACAATTTTCTGCCCGATATCGATGAAGCTTACACCGGCGTGCGGCGTGAAGGGATCTACGCGGGGGTGATGATGCTGACGCGTAAATTCTCCCAGGCGCTGGCGCTGTTTATCGTCGGCCTGGCGCTGGAAGCCTTTGGATTCACCAAAGGCGCCGAAACGCAGAATACCGCCGCGCTGAATGGTATCTGGTGGGTATTCCTCGTTGGCCCCGGCCTGCTGGCCTTATTGGCAATGTATGGCGCGTTTCGTTTTCGCTTGAGCCAGCCGCGACATCAAATCCTGATTAGCGAACTGGAGCGTCTGCGCGCCGGTGGTCATCCACAGGATGCCAGCCCGCAGACCCGCGAAACTATCGAGCTACTGACCGGCCATCCTCATCGCAACGATCGCTGGCAACACGCCGCCGTTTCTTCTCAAGGAAATCACTATGTCGCAGAAAAACAACCGTCCTGAATTACAATCACTCATCGAAGCGCTAATCGGCAACTTAACCGCGATTACCGATGATAGCGGCGAGTATTTGCAGCGGCTGGCAGATGGCCGGGTGGTTGACACCAAAGGTTGGGACGGTTGGGAGTGGACGCATGGCATCGCCCTGTTTGGCCTGTTTCGCTACCAGCAGCTGACAGGATCGCTTCGGGCTCGTGAACTTATCGACGGCTGGTTTAGCGCCCGTTTCGCCGAGGGTACGCCGGAGAAAAACATCAACACCGCTTGTCCGTTTTTAACCCTGGCGCTGTGCTATCAACAGACGCCGCGCAGCGACTGGCGCGCCTATCTGGAAAGCTGGGGAGATGCTATATATCGCCAGATGCCGCGTACCGAAGAGGGCTGCCTGCAACACGTCACCTATGAGAATCCCCATCATCAACAAATTTGGGACGATACGCTCATGATGGCGGTACTGCCGCTGGCGATGCTCGGCAAGATGTTTGATAAACCGCGCTGGGTAGAAGAGGCGAAATTTCAGTTTTTGCAGCACCTGCACTATTTAAGCGACCACCAAAGCGGCCTGTGGTTTCACGGCTGGCATTTCGACGGCAGACACCATTTCGCCGGCGCGCTGTGGGCCCGCGGCAATAGCTGGATAACGCTGGCGATACCGGAACTGCTGGAGATGCTTGAGCTCGACGAACATGACGCCTTTTACCGCCAGTTGCAAAATACTCTGCAGATTCAGGTCAGCGCCCTTGCCCGCTGCCAGGCCGAAAACGGCCTATGGCCGACGCTGCTTAACGACCCGGATAGTTATCTGGAAGCCTCTGCGACGGCGGGCTTTGCCGCGGGTATTTTCAAGGCGGTGCGCCTCGGCTACCTCGACGATGCGTTTCTGCCGGTCGCCGGGAAAGCCTGCCGGGGCATTATCGAACATATCTCGCCGCAAGGAGAGTTAACGCAGGTGTCGTTTGGCACGGCGATGGGCAACGACCTCGACCACTATCGTAACATCCCCCTGACCGCCATGCCCTACGGCCAGGCAATGGCGATACTGTGCCTGGTTGAAGCGCTACGCCGCACGCTTTAATACGGCTATCTGAGCGCCGTCAGTTCGGTGCTCAGGCTATCCGCCAGATTACGTGCTCGTACAGGATCGAACATCACGTAAAACGCCGGTGAGGCCTCGCCTGTCTGCTGACAAAGCGTTTCCATTTCCGATGCGCAGCGATATAACGCCTGCACGTTAATATGGCAAATCTCCCGCATGCTCCAGCTGTTTTCCACCTCTCGGGCGAAGTGCAGAGTAAAGAAGGCCTTTTGCGCGTGGGTAAACGTCTGACAATAGAGCGCCAATCCCTGCCACTCCTCACGCCACCGAAGCGCCAGCGCGGTGGGAAAATCCGCAGTGAGAGCGAACGCTTGCGCTGCTTTCCCCAGCAGCTGCGCGCTGGCTGCGACCTCATCTTTTTCTTGCGCGATTTGCGTGAGATTAGCCATCGACTTCTGCGGGTCGTCGCGGGTGAAGTGGATATCCTGCGCCGAACCGGGTAACCAGTGACTGCGCGCCAGTTGTCCGTAAAGGCCCCACACCGCCTGGCCGTAGCTTTCAGGCAATTGGCTATGGCGATGGAAAACATGGTCTCGCACATATATTGACTGATAGAGCGTCTGCGTCGCCTGTTCAAGCAGCGACTGGAACTGCTGCGCGACTTCGGCTGGCGGACACCACCCGTAACGCTGCGCCAGCCATTGCACCAGTAACTGCTGTTGATTTTTCGCCGCCCCTTCGCCCAGCAACTGACTACAGGCGAAGAGATTACATTCGCTTAACGTCGCAGGGATCCAGTGATTATCGATACTTTCCCAACTGGTTTTACAGATAGCGCCGGTAATGCGCGGGTTGCGACTCTGACACCACAACAGTCGCCCCTGCAGCTCATCAATACGTAAAAACGGCATGACTCCCCATCCCACTTCTTCGCCGGCAAGATCGATATCGATCCATACATCTCGCGTCTGCACCGCCAACAGCGCCGGATTGTTAGGGAAAGCAGGCCAGAAACGTTCCGGCGTAAGTTTTATCGATACCGAAACCGCAGGCGGCAACGGTTCAATCGCGTCCAGCACGGCACTGAGATCGTCATTGCTGGCAGGGAAGACACGCAGTACCAGATGCTTATTTTGCGCGGCTACCGCCTGACTCAGGGCGTTAAAACAGCGGCGGTAGAGCATCAAGCTTTGCGCTGGCTGGCGGGGATCGTCGTGTTGTCTGTCCCACTGCGGGCGAGAGATCGGTAATAATCCATCGGTACTGGAGAGCGCGATAATCAAACCGGTGAGCGCCGGTACGCTTTGACACACGGCGCGGATTTTGTCGGTTAACCAGCGGCTCCAGAAATCGACATCAAAACGCACCCCGCGCGGGGTATCCAGCAGTTCCGGATGCGCTAATAACAGTTCGGTCGGGAAGCTAAGTTCTTTCGCCTGCAGATAACATCGCAACCCCTGCTCACGGCAGCGTAACGCCAGCCGGTTGAGATAGATACAGCGCGCTCGTTGTTGGCTCGACAACCGGTCGTTGTAGTCAAAAGGCGTATACCCCTGCGGCGAAACCAGCTTGCCAAATAACTCGGCCTGTCCCACCACCACGGTATTAAAATCATGCTCAATTGCGTATTCAATCAACCGACAGGCCGACGGCCAGTGCCAGATGTCCTGATTATTGAGCTCCAGCGCCCGCGTTTCCCACATTGTTTCGCCCTCCATTTTGCCCCTGACTGAACATAACGTAAACAAACAAACGCGTCCGCTTTTTCCCGGCATCTGATTGCAAGAAAACTGTCATATTGCTTTGACATAGTTGGACATTCAATGGCAAAGCTCGCCATAATGAAAAAGCGACGTCAATGATCCGGAGTGTGAGTTGTAATGGGCCAGGAAAAGCTATACATCGAAAAAGAACTCAGCTGGTTGTCCTTTAACGAGCGCGTACTTCAGGAAGCGGCGGACAAGAGCAACCCGCTTATCGAGCGCATGCGCTTCTTAGGAATTTACTCCAATAACCTTGATGAGTTTTACAAAGTGCGCTTCGCTGAACTTAAGCGACGCATTCTTATCAGTGAAGAACAAGGTAGTACCGCCCATTCGCGTCATCTGTTAGGCAAAATCCAGGCCCGCGTGCTAAAGGCCGATCAGGAATTTGATGGTCTCTATAATGAACTGCTGCTGGAAATGGCGCGTAATCAGATCTTCCTGATTAACGAACGCCAGCTGTCCGTTAACCAGCAATCCTGGTTACGCAACTACTTCAAACAGTATCTGCGCCAGCATATTTCGCCGATTCTGATCAACCGCGAGACGGACCTGGTTCAATTCCTGAAAGATGATTACACCTATCTGGCGGTGGAGATTATCCGCGGCGATACCATTAACTATGCGCTGCTGGAGATTCCATCCGATAAGGTGCCACGCTTTGTGAACCTGCCGCCGGAGACGCCGCGACGCCGCAAGCCAATGATTCTGCTGGATAACATTCTGCGTTACTGCCTGGATGATATCTTTAAGGGCTTCTTTGACTACGATGCCCTGAATGCATACTCGATGAAAATGACCCGTGATGCCGAGTACGATCTGGTACACGAAATGGAATCGAGCCTGATGGAGCTGATGTCCTCGAGCCTGAAGCAGCGCTTAACCGCCGAGCCGGTGCGTTTTGTCTACCAGCGCGATATGCCGGATGCGATGGTCGAAATGCTGCGCGATAAGCTCTCCATCTCGAACTACGATTCGATGCTGCCGGGCGGTCGTTATCACAACTTTAAAGACTTTATCGGTTTCCCGAATGTTGGCAAGGCCAATCTGGTCAACAAACCGATGCCGCGCCTGCGCCACCTGTGGTTCGATAAATTTCGCAACGGCTTTGACGCTATCCGCGAACGCGACGTACTGCTCTACTACCCATACCATACCTTCGAGCACGTGCTTGAACTGCTGCGTCAGGCGTCGTTCGACCCGAGCGTGCTGGCGATCAAAATCAATATCTACCGCGTCGCTAAGGATTCACGGATTATCGATTCGATGATCCACGCCGCCCACAACGGTAAAAAAGTGACCGTGGTGGTTGAACTGCAGGCTCGCTTCGACGAAGAGGCCAATATTCACTGGGCCAAACGTCTGACAGAAGCCGGCGTACACGTTATCTTCTCGGCGCCGGGGCTGAAGATCCACGCCAAACTCTTCCTCATTTCGCGTAAAGAAGGCGATGAGGTAGTGCGTTATGCGCATATCGGCACCGGCAACTTCAACGAGAAAACCGCTCGTATCTACACCGACTATTCACTCCTCACCGCCGACGCGCGCATCACTAATGAAGTCCGTCGCGTGTTTAATTTTATCGAAAACCCTTACCGGCCAGTCAGCTTCGACTACCTGTTGGTGTCGCCGCAGAACTCGCGTCGTCTGCTGTATGAAATGATCGACCGCGAAATCGCCAATGCGCAGAATGGGCAACCGTCCGGAATTACGCTTAAATTAAATAACCTGGTCGATAAAGGGCTGGTGGACAGACTCTATGCCGCCTCCAGTACCGGCGTGCCGGTTAACCTGCTTATCCGCGGCATGTGCTCGCTAATCCCGGGTCTTGAAGGAATTAGCGAAAATATTCGCGTGATTAGTATCGTTGACCGTTTCCTTGAGCACGATAGGGTCTATTGTTTTGAAAACGGTGGTGATAAACAGGTGTGGTTATCCTCCGCCGACTGGATGACGCGCAATATCGACTATCGTATCGAAGTCGCCGTACCGCTGCTGGACCCGCGTCTGAAGCAACGCGTACTGGATATTCTCGATATCCTGTTCAACGATACCGTAAAAGCGCGCTATCTTGATAAAGAACTGAGTAATCGCTACGTGCCGCGCGGCAATCGCCGCAAAGTACGCGCACAGATAGCGATTTACGATTATCTCAAATCACTCGAACAACCCGATTAACCTATGCCAATAAACGAAAAAACCCCTCGGCCGCAGGAGTTCGCTGCGGTCGACCTTGGTTCGAACAGTTTTCATATGGTGATCGCCCGTGTCGTCGACGGGGCAATGCAGATCATCGGTCGCCTGAAGCAGCGCGTCCACCTGGCCGATGGCCTGGATGAAAACTCGGTGTTGAGCGAAGAAGCGATTACTCGTGGGCTGAACTGCCTGTCGCTGTTTGCGGAACGTCTGCAGGGATTCTCCCCTTCCAGCGTTTGTATCGTCGGGACGCATACCCTGCGCCAGGCGGCTAACGCGGCGGATTTTCTCAAACGAGCGGAAAAAGTTATCCCTTATCCCATCGAAATAATCTCCGGTAACGAAGAAGCGCGTCTGATTTTTATGGGCGTCGAACATACGCAACCGGAGCGCGGCCGTAAGCTGGTTATCGACATCGGTGGCGGTTCGACTGAGCTCGTCATCGGCGAAGATTTCGAGCCCCGCCTGGTTGAAAGCCGACGTATGGGCTGCGTAAGCTTCTCGCAGGCCTATTTCGCCGGCGGCGTTATCAATAAAGAAAACTTCCAGCGCGCGCGCCTGGCGGCGGTGCAGAAACTGGAAACCCTGGCCTGGCAGTTCCGTATTCAGGGGTGGAACGTGGCGCTGGGCGCCTCTGGCACCATCAAAGCCGCGCACGAAGTGCTGGTCGCCATGGGGGAGAAAGACGGCTTCATTACCCCGGAACGTCTTGAAATGCTGGTCAGTGAGCTTCTGAAGAATAAAAACTTCGACTCATTAAGCCTGCCGGGATTGTCGGAGGACCGCAAAGCGGTATTCGCCCCGGGTCTGGCGATTTTGTGCGGGGTATTCGACGCGCTGGCGATCAAAGAACTGCGCCTGTCCGACGGCGCCCTGCGCGAAGGCGTGTTGTACGAGATGGAAGGTCGCTTCCGCCACCAGGATATTCGCAGCCGTACGGCCCAGAGCCTGGCGAACCAGTACAATATCGATCGCGAACAGGCGCGCCGGGTACTGGAGACCACCACTCAGATGCTGGAACAGTGGCAGGAGCAAAACCCGAAACTGGCTAACCCACATCTGTCTGCCCTGCTGAAGTGGGCGGTAATGCTACATGAAGTGGGGCTGAACATTAACCACAGCGGCATGCATCGCCACTCTGCCTATATCCTGCAAAATAGCGATCTGCCGGGCTTTAATCAGGAGCAGCAGACGCTGATGGCCACACTGGTGCGCTATCACCGCAAAGCTATCAAGCTTGATGATTTGCCGCGTTTTACCTTGTTCAAGAAAAAACAGTTCCTGCCGCTGATCCAACTGCTGCGTCTGGGCGTATTACTGAACAATCAGCGTCAGGCGACGACTACGCCGCCAACACTGACATTAAAGACAGAAGCCAACCACTGGACATTAATTTTCCCGCATGACTGGTTTAGCCAGAATGCGTTGGTGCTGCTGGATCTGGAAAAAGAGCAACAGTACTGGGAAGGCGTGCCGGAATGGCTGCTGAAAATTACTGAAGAAGAAGCGTAAAGCTGACATCTTTCACTAAAATGGCCGGGTCATACGCCCGGCCGTTTTTTATGCGACGTCAGCCGCGCAGGCCAGTTGTTCTATCGGGACCGGCATACCAATATCATAGCCCTGCATATAATCAATCCCCAGCGAAATCACCGCCTGGCGGATCTCCGGCGATTCCACATACTCCGCTACTACCTGCATATTTTTGATTTGCGCCAACCGGCAAATCGACGCCACAACCTGATAATCCAGACTGCTGGTGACCAGATTACGGATAAAGCTACCGTCAATTTTCAGCATATCAACGTTAAGCGTTTTCAGCCGCGCATAGCTGGCATAGCCGGTACCGAAATCATCAATCGCCACCCGGCATCCCAACTCCTGCAACCGCGCGAGGGTTTGTTGCGCCTGTTCCGGATTACTGAGCGAGTGATTTTCCGTCAGCTCAAAAATAAGCTGCCAGGGCTCAATATTATAATGATGCAGCATTTCCTCGACTTCGTCCGGGAAACGGCTGCGGCTGACCGAGACTGGCGACAGATTGATGGCCAAACGCATGCCCGGCAACGTATGGCGATTAGCGTTCATAAAAGCCAGCGTATTGTCGATAACCCAGTTGTCGATGCGCGAAGCCAGGCCAAATTCGTGCGCCGCAGGCAAAAAATTATCCGGCGCAACCAGCTCGCCCTGCTCGCCCACCATACGCAACAGGACTTCATGATAGCTATCGCCGCGCATGCCGATAATGGGCTGCGCCATCAGCCGAAAACGATTCTGATCCAGCGCCTGCAGGATCTGGTTCATCATTGACACACGTTCTTTTAACCCCTGCTGAACGTGAACGGCGCCTCGGCGCTGCACGTTTTCCGGGTGGCCGCTGGTCAATGACATGTCAGCAATATTATTCAGTTCGCCGAGCAGTAAATACAGATGCTTGACAGGAGAACGTACGTTGCAATAGCTGATCCCGACAGGCGGCTGTAGCGGAATACCATCCCAAATAAAACGGAACTGCTTAATCCGCTCATCCAGCATCACGATGCGTTGTTGATGATCGTCGCTATTCAGGCGTATCACCAGGTCATGGCCCGAAAGGTGATAGACCATTTCGTTCGGCTGCAGTATGTGACTCAGGTATTCCGACAGCTGCTGCTTATACTGAATGCGTAGCATCACGCCGTAGTGCCGCCCAAGCAACTCCAGCTCTGGCATGCGTAAAAAGCATAGCACCGACCAGGTCGAGTGGCTTAGCGCTCGGCTCAGGGCGCGCAAATTTGGCATATGAACGACCGGGTCGAGAAAGGCCATCCGGCGAACCCGACGGTGGATCATCCGCTGCTGCGTCGCCAGCATTGCCATATAAGCGATAATAAAAGAGAACACCAGGTAACTGGAGGAGGTAATCGCCAGCTGGTTATTGTAGATCGGGGAAAATGGCAGGTAGCTGTAATGAAAATGGATAACCAGAATCAATATCGGCGGCCACGCCAGAGAAATAAAACGATAGCCAAAACGCATCGCTCCCCACAACATGACCGGCATAAGTAATGACAATGTATAATTTGTGCTAAATATCGTGCTGCTGGCATTTAACGGCATGAATAATAAAGCCAGTATTATTAACAATACTATTGCCCAGACAATAATTTCCAGCGGTTTTATTTTTTGGTCGATTTGTAAACGCACCTGGGATATAAAACCGCGTAAGTGTAGCGGGTTACGAATAACACGCAGCAAAAAATAGCACAGTGGCACACCGGTTAAACATCCCACCATCAGCGCCTGAAAAGTGATTAACGAACGTAAACTAAATGGTGTTGACCCCACCAGCTCCGCCGCCCGCGGATGCAGGCCAAGATACTCAGCAATCTGCGAAATAATGAGAAAAATTACCGAGGGCAGCAGCATCTGCCAGAACAGCCGATGCGGCATCAGGGCAACATTACCATGTGAAATCTGCTGACGGCGTGGAACGAAAATGCGATAACCGCCCCAGCACAGCACTGAGGGGATCAAAAAATGAAACAATACGCCGATAGATTGCTCGAAGGTCATTCCGCGCGTAATGGTCAGCAGCAAGCCGACTATAATGCCCGGAATCGCCGCCCAGCCGAAAAACAGCATCAGGCTCAATACTAACGCCAGTGGAAGATAAAACAGAAAGACGGTGTGACCGTTAAGATTTGCAAATGTATTCGCGGCGCGCGCCAGCGGCAACAGCAGCGTAGGGAGGATGAGCGGTAGCGCCCACCATTTATCCTGATATCGTTTGTATAGTTTAATAATACTCATAGATGCTCGACAGATTACCCCAACTCCTGCGGAGTATATTCAGACAGGCATCCAACCCGACCAGGCTAACCGCGAAAGTAATAACGATGCGGAACAGATGGACGATTTTAGTGGCCAATGGAATCAAGCAATTGACGCAAATCAACAAACTATTTAGCTAATATTAATAAAACTTATTTTTTTGCGGACTGGTGCAATAATCAAAATCCGTGTAAATACGATGTTCATCTTATATAACATTAAGTAATGTTTTAGCACGACGATTTTTACACCGCCGACAATTGACCCCGCCGCTATACTATGACTTAATACCCCCATCGCCCGTCTTCGGGTATACTTCAAGGAACCTTTTGTGAGTCAGGCACCCAGTATGCGTAAACGACATCGATTTAACCGTCGCATGACCCGTATCGTACTACTTATCAGTTTTCTCTTCTTCTTTGGACGCTTTGTCTACTCCTCTATCGGTGCCTGGTACCATCATCAGGACAAACAAGAGTCGCAGCAATCGACCATCACCATTGACGCTCCCGCGACGCCAACGACCCCAGCCCAGGAATAACGCCTACGGCAAAATTTTTAGTTGGTGCAGCAGACGCAGCATCTCCGCTATCCCTTTGTTGATAACTTTATCCTGACGCATCACTACGCCCAGTTGGCGATAGAGCCGCGGCGATAGCGACTGTACACGTATTCCGGTGCGGTCATCTTCAGCCGCCACCGCCATCTTCGGTACGATACTGTATCCCAGACCAGCACGCACCATACGCTTGGTAGCCTCAATGCTACCGAGTTGCATCACCGGCGCCGAGTTTACCCCGGCAGCGCGAAACCAGCCATCGATCAGCTCACGGGTCCCGCTGCCGGCTTCAAATGCTATTAGCGAAAGTGCCTGTAGCAGTGAAGGCGTCAATTGCCCCACTAGCGGTTCATCATCGTTGGCAGTAATAAATACAAACTCTTCCTCCAGCACTGGCGTTACCGCCAGGCTGCGGCCGCTGGCAGGTAAGGTCACCAATCCCAGATCAAGCCGGCTCTCTTCCACCGCACGTACAATGTCAAGCGTATTACCGGTCGTGACGCCAACTGTTAACAGCGGATGCTTCTCGCGTAGATGGCACAATAGCGGCGGCAGCAAATGAATACAGGCCGTCGCCCCGGTACCGAAGCTCATCGTGCCGTGCACTTCATGGTTAAACTCAGCCACCGACTGCACCGCCGTATTCACCGCCTGCTCAATAATCTCACTATGGGCCAGTAGCGCCAATCCGGCGGCAGTAGCCTTGATCCCTCGCCCGGTACGCTCAACCAACCGCGTCTGCAGGAACTGCTCAAGCTGGCGAACCTGCAGGCTTACCGCCGGCTGCGATATTCCCAGTACATCAGCGGCGGCGGAAAAACTGCCGCGCTGCGCCACCAGCCGGAAGGTGGTCAGATTTACCAAATTCAGCATCGTCATCACAAAGTTTCTCTTATGCAGGCTATAAGCCCCAGGTGCTGCCTGCACAATAGCGCGCGCGATATGCTGCCGACAACTGCATAACGCTCTGGAATTCAATGAAAACGTCAATCTTGCCTGGCACCGCGCCTCTTTCCCTTACCCTCGCAGCCGGCGGCAACCAGCTCATCAACTGGGGGATCGTTTTTTATATGCCCGGTACCTTTGCCGGCGCTATTGCTAATGATACTGGCTGGGGCGGAACAGAGATCTTTCTCGGTTTGACCTTCGCCATGCTGATGATGGCGGCGATCTCGCCTTTTATCGCCCGCCTGTTGGCCTGGTTTGGCGGTCAGCGGGTGGTGTTCATCGGTTCATTAACCATCGCGGCAAGCTGCCTGGCAATGTCGCAGGCAGACAGCCTGATCTTCTGGTACGTCGCATGGCTACTGGCCGGTGTCGGTATGCGGCTGGCGCTATACGATGCGCTGTTCGCCGCGCTGGTTAACCTGTATGGTCAACGCGCCAGAGTAACTATTTCACGGGTGACCCTGGCTGGAGGATTGGCCTCAGCGATATTCTGGCCGCTGGGCACCGCGCTGCTCGCGCTAATGGGCTGGCGTGGAGCGCTGGTAATCTACAGCCTGTTTGGCCTGCTTAGCGCACTACTGCTGTGGCGGATGCCTAATCAATGCTTGTCCGACCGGGGCGCTCATCAGGAGAAAGTGCCGCTTTCCCGTCGCAACCAGCACATAGGCCTGCTGTACGCCTCGCTTATCGCTTTGGTCACCTTTATTTCTAACGGCACATCCACCCATCTGCCTGAGTTTATCGCCAGCTACGGTCTGCCGGTAACGATAGGCGTACTATGGGGCATCGGACAGACCGGCGCCCGATTTCTGGAGGTGATTTCAGGTGCGCGCCTCTCCCCACTTCGGTTAACGCTGTTGACCACAGCGCTGTTGCCGCTCTGCTTTTTACTGGGCCTCAACGCCGCCTCGCTAAACTGGATCGTTGGCGGTTTCGTTTTCGCCTACGGGGCCATTAACGGCCTGACGACGGTATTTAAAGCAACATTACCGTTGCAGCTATTCGCGGCGGAAGATTACGCGCGGCGTACCGGACGGCTGTTGATCCCAGCGCAACTACTGGCCGCCGTCTCGCCATTTGCCTATGCCTGGCTAAATCAACATCTGGGGATAGAAAGGAGCCTTGCTATTTCGGGTCTATTATCGCTGGTCGTACTGGGGCTGGCGCTGAGAATCGGCTGGCTGCAGCGGCGGCAGGTTGTGCGGATAAGTCATGGACAAAGTGAAGAGAGGGTATGAAAAACCCTCTGTAAAACACACACATTTAGGACTATCAGGCCACGATCAGACGCTTAAACAGCAGCTGCTGAACATCCTGCCGATGTGCCAGGATCGCATGCGCGGTTACTAACGTTCCGTCTACGGAATACAAAACCCGGTAGCCTTCAGCGTGATTAAACTCCCGATATTTGGCGCAGCCAATTTTCAGCAATTCGGGGCAAATCTGGCAGCCCAAGGGGAACTGTCCTACGGTGCTCTCAAACTGGGTGAGAATATCTGCGATAACCGGATGCGGCTCAATATCAACACGCTTCAGAAAACCCGCTATTGTGTCGATGCAGTGCTTTACTGTAAGCGTATACTCAAAGATCACCTGCTGTTCCATGGAAATCCCTTAACGTTGAGCGCGCTGCGTTTAATCCGCAAGGCCATCCAGCAACTGGTCTTTCGAGAACACGCGCCCTTCCGCTTTATCTTTCTCTGACAGAGTAAGCAATTTCAGCAAAGCAATGGCGTTTTCCCGTTCCTGCTGCTGATCATAGGACTCTATAACATAAGCAGGCACACCGTTTTGTGTGACCAGGATAGGTTCTGACAGATCAAGCGTTGCGGCGTTCTTTTTAACGTAGCTGATAGTCTCTACTTTCATGTTGGTCCGCCTAATGGTCATGTCTCGGTTTTAATATAGACTATATTTAGACTACGCTCAATAATCCTTCCTCAGCGCCATTTACCAGGACATAAAAAAACCCTCTGTAAACAGAGGGTTTCGTTCAGCTATCAGCAGGAATTATTCCCACTCAATTATTTACAGCACTCGTAACCAATTGACTGAAAACAAATTTATAAAACGACAAATTCTCCATACCGTTTTATATACCGTCACCGGGAAACAGTACCCTGTTTCGTCAGTTGATCATACTGCCTTTCGCAGACCCTTCCGGCTTCTGCTGCCCGGTCAGCGTATTCTGCCAGTTGTCGGTTTCGTTCGAGAGATTTTTCGAACACGTCGGTAAGCAAAATTCCGGTGTCTGCGGCTGACGACCCAGCGCCGACAGTGGCGTTATACTGCCTGAGCTGCTCACGGATGGCAACGAGCTGCTGCTGCAACCTGCCAGCGCGAGCGGCAGCATCAAGAGCATCATTGCGCGCCTGGTCGATCCTCTGCTGCGCTTCTCGTTCATTGGTTGCTTTCTCCTGTTCGTCATGTTGACGAGCTTTCTCATCTTCTGCTTTGCGGTCTGCCTTTGCCTGTGCGTACCCTGCGTCGTACTGCCTGTCACCGTGAACATTCCAGGCTACAATGCCGCCGACCACCAGAGCAGCAAGCATCACCACGATAAGCAACTGTTTCCAGTACGCTTTGACGAATGCCCGGATCATACCGCCAGCACCTTACTGGCGGTGATGTACCGTGCGCGCCGGTCGTCGATGCCGTTCTTCCCACCATTGATGATCTGCGTGACGCGCACCAGGTCACCGGTGTACTTCATGCATCCTTTGATAGCGAAGAACCACGCCGCGCTGCGAGCAGCATACTCATCCTGCGCCAGCAGTTCTGGCTGCTGCACCAGATCCACCTTTAGGCCATTGCCACAGTCCCGGTAGTTGTTCAGGCCGGTGATCTGGATAAGTCCGCGCCCGCGGTAAAACCAGCCATCGGTTGGACCGTTGTTACCCATGCGTTTGCTATACACCAGGTTGGCGATCGCGCGCTGGCGCTCCAGTGGTAAAGATGGCTCACCTTGCCGGCGGCCAAGAGAGTTTGCCTGACCCTGAGTTAGCCGACCGGCGCGGACAAAATCTGCAAGGCCGGCCACGCTGTAATTGAAACTCTCGACCAGCCGGGTAAAGCCAGTACTTTCATGACCTGTCTGGGCAATAAACATTGCCTGATCATCAGGCTTGCTGATGCCAAACTCTTTCATGGCTGCAACAATGTGCGTATGCCAGCGTGTCGCCAGCGCCATATTAATACCAGCAGCTTTCTGGAATTGATTAATGTCCATGTTGGGACCTCGTTATTTTGAATATTTGCACGACGTTGCCGCGAGTTTTCAGAACAGCAGCAAGCATCACAGCATTGATGACTACCTCAGACAGATCTGCGGTCATGGGGAAGTGATAGAGGAGTGAGTAAACGGCACGTACCGGGATACTGGCGGCCGACACAATCAGGAAGTAGGCAATCCATCCACCCCACCGGCGGTGGCGCGATCCGTTGCGTTGGAAAAACATCACCCTGGCCGCAATTCCTGCGCATATAAGGGCATTGGTTATTAGCAACAGATCATGACCTGTCATCGTCTTTTCCTCCCGGAATTAAATCACGTGGATTATCAGAACGGTGATACAGCCATATGCCAACCCGCACCGCCACGATAGACGCGACGAACGCGCCGGCGGAGTACACGATTCCTCTTTCAAAAGAGTCCGGCGTAATTTTCGGTATCATGCTGGCAAGCCCGATTAGTATCGAGGCTGTTGGTTTGTAGAAGAGAAGCCCACAGAGGAAGCTGACAAGTGAAAGAAGAACGCGGCGCCTTACAGGGTACTCAACAGCAGAGGTAACAAAAATTACTGCTCCTGCCAGTGAGCCAAGCGCCACCTCAGGCGGAACGCCAGCGATAACTGCCGCCAGCGCGCCATAGCTAAGCCCCTGATTTATTGTGTCAGCGGTTAGCGATGCAGACATGGTGACCACCGTTTATTATGCATGATGTACCTCCTATAGTTGGTAAGTACATCATACACAATAATCCGAATCTGAATAAAAGGTAACAGCGCTTAGTTTGCGATCTTTGCTCTTGCCGCTTCGAAGATTTCCACGCTGGACGCATTATCCATCCCTGTAACCAGCACCGTGTGAGTACCGCTTCTGATCTGCCCTTCACATTTAACTGTGAAAATTACCTCATGGACTTTCACCATCTGGTATGTATCAGGGTCAGGAACAAAAACAGTACTGATATCTGAATCAATAAACTCTAATTCAATATCGCGGTTATCTGCCGGTAAAACAACGCCATACCATGGCAATTGCACTTGTGTTTCACAATTCTTAATGACTTTAATACTTCCCATAATATTCACCTTATTGATAGATACTAATTGGTAACCAAGCAGGAGTACCGCTGTTATCTAATAACATCCAGCCTTTTCCGGTATACGGGTTAATAGTTTTAGCACCGTATCCAACACCTGTACTTACCGGTCTTGACCACCCGTTAATCGCATTACCGGTTGTTAGAATGACGCCTTCAATAATTATCGAACCAGTTGTTACCCTCTCCATTGAAATGCTAACTGCAGAACCGTTATAAATTCGAAAATCTGGGTTTACAGCATCGTTAAAATTATAAGGAGCGGACCGGCAGGCATTGAAAATTGCCCGTGCGTTAGCAGTCGGCGCTGTCACAGAAGATGTAATCGTACATTTCTCATAGTTAGGAACAAAGCCTACCGACTGCACACCAAACCCCTGCATCGTGCAATCAATGAATTCCCCACCACCTGTTACTCGCCATTGACCGTTTACAGTTACACGCGTCAATGTTGGCTTAGCGGCTGAGGAAATAAAGTCGCCATTGATGGTAACGTCAGTGAGCTTACTTGAAGACACCATTGTTACGTTACCACCAATACTCCCCCCGTTAACTTTTCCGTACTGGGTCTGAGTTAATGAGCCTTTGCACTCCAACCTTTCGATTGTTCCGGAGTTATCTACATTGCCCGTAACCGTGGCCCGCGTAGTATGGGAATGAACGCATTTATTATAAAAATCACCACCAACAACAGCAGCGCCAATAACAAACTCAGACCCACCATCAGTGTACAGGTTCCCTTCTGTTTTAATTGCACCAATACTTCCGCTATCACCAATGTAATATACGTCACTTATTTTTACATCAATGATGTTTCTGTCAGCATATATCTGGCTAATACGTGTCCCCAGCATATTAACTAAAAGGCATCCTTTAGTTGTTGAGTTCCTGTTTATGCTGTAGTTAAGATTTCCAGACTTACCACCAGTAGAGGCAATGACAAATGATGCAATACCACCAGGGGCGAACTGATCAAAACCACGCGGACGCATACCATCCAGACTACCTATTGTGCAGTCCTCTATATGAGCAGCAACAAAATTTATTTTGCTACCAACAAGTTCAGCATCCCTGTACTTATTGGAATGAAGTAATAACCTTGGGAAGGTAATACTATTCGATTCATCAGCAACATCGGCAGCAGGATATGAGCCAACCATTAACGCTGGATAGTTCATTGATCCACTATCAACAACAGCCCATTGACCATGGACTGACACATCATACACGTTCGCCAGATAGATTCCTGTGGCAAAGCGACGAGCCCATACCTGACCGTAATAGTGCGAATAGGCAGATGTCTGAACTGTGCCAACAATATTCTCTGGCATGTCTCTTAATGCATATATGCCGAACTGGTCAAAATCAGGGCCAACCGCTGTAGAATATCCGTATTGCTTTCCGTCGGCGTCATAACGCGCGTTCATATTGCGCATTACAATTCCACGTGGTGGCGTCTCTGCGGTGAACAGAGTTGGAGTAAAGGTTTCAGGAAGAACAGCTAAAGGCAAGGCTCCTTTAACACATTTAAGACCGGTGAAATCTACTGATTTTGTAACGTAAATATAACCAGATGGAGCCGGCCCCCAGATTGTACTGATACAAGTATTTAAACCTACACCAAGCCGTTTTGCATCGTTAATTGCCTCTATAAGCTTATCCGTCATATCAATAGCAGCTATGTCTCCAATCATTGAAGCAGGCTGAATCAATACACCGTAAGACGGCAAATAAACATCAGGAAGCGCATCCTGAACAGTCCCTTTATTGAAAAGCCCAATCAGAGAAGCTCCTAGCCCCTTCAAATGCGAAGCTAGTTTAATGGCGAGGTCAGCGGTATAAGTCATCGAAAATATCGGAACCGGATCGCCGTTGCTGTCAAAACCAAGGAGTGAATTTCTTCTTCCAGTAACAGGATAGAGTTGATTAACGCTACCCTCTGGAACCCTTAGTGTTCTTTTAAATAAATTATCAGCATGGGAGTTTGACCCAGCAACGCTATCATCAACGTAATGTTTTGTAGCGGCATCCTGAGCCTGTGACGGGTCACGAAGGTTTCGAATACGATTATTCAACGCATCGTAATAGTTAGCGATAAATGATGGCTTGCGCAGTGCCAGGCGAAGGAAGCCGAAGCACTGCTGTATCAGCATCGTCAGCTTGTCGAAAGCATCTTCATGGACTTCCGCAAAGAACTTCCCCTGGTTGCGTAGATCCGTTTCCTGGGTTACGGGCAATTCGCGTGAAATAGAAATTTGCCATCCATTGGCCAGCGGTGACGCCAGCACTACCGCGCCGCCAGAATATCCGCCAGCGCCAGTAACTGTGTAGTCAGTATCAAGCGTAAGCACAGTGATGTTTTCGTTCAGGTCTGCTACCTGCACCATCAGATCACTCTTCTGGAAAATCCTGAACGTATATGGGAATGACGTGGTAACGCCGTTACCTGTGTAGTCGTTGTGGTCGACTTCGGTTGAGACCGTCATGTAGAAATCTCCGATTGTCGCAGCGCCCGGCGCACCGCACTACCGTCATTCTATTACCTGACAACCCCTATATGAATAAAACGTGCACTGTTGAATGGCATTATTACCTAAAGGGTAATTGAAACATCACTGGAAATGGTAGTAAGGTTTTGATATATGTATATACATACAGTATTATTGTGGAGTTGTTGAGATGTCGCAGCGGTACCATCACCCTCTTGAAGAAGGTTTCACGGAGCGAATTCACACGCCTGCTGGCGTTCGCTCTCTGGTTGAGAGCTCGCATTTAATGGATTTGCTCAGGGAACTGGACAAAGACGGGCACGATGTCAGCGGCGCGCTTGCTGAACTTGTTGCGCTCATTAACTACGTTACAAGCTCTCAAATGTCGATGCGTGATCTTCAAACGCATCTTGATTTCTGCGCGCTTCAATTGCGACAACAAACCAAATAAGAATTGAAATTACCTAAAATGCATGGAATCATTACCTTTGCGGTAAATTTACAACGCATATTACTTGTGCCATAGTGATCAGGCATCGGCAAAATCCGGTGCCGGGATTGGCGTCCCGATTACTACAAAGGCGCATACACCGCGCAAGCGGTTTTTTTATGCGTAAAGCACAGCTGCAACCAGATTATGGTGGGCTGTGTGGGGGCGGAGAAATCCGCGCCGGGTCCTTTGTAGCCGGTTACGCCAACCCTGCACAGTTCACCACCAGCGATTGGCGTCGCAGTGGTGATTACCAAACTACAAAGGTGATCGCTATGACATGCACAAAAAGTACCTCCGTTTTCTCTTTTGAATCGCAAGCTGATATCCGCGCCATTATTATTGATGGCGCACCGTGGTTTATTGCACTCGATGTATGCCACGCACTTGGCATAGCCAACAACCGAGATGCCCTTCTTAAACTCGACGATGATGAAAAGAATACCGTCGCTTTAACCGACGGAAAACGCGGTAACCCTAATACCCTTATCATCTCCGAATCCGGACTCTACACCTTAATCCTTCGCTGCCGCGACGCGGTGACGCCGGGAACCATCCCCTATCGTTTCCGAAAATGGGTTACCAGTGAAGTGCTTCCGCAGATCCGCAAGACGGGTCGTTACGTTCGCGAAGAACTATCCCCGGCGGATAAAGCTCAGAAGGTTGTGGCCAGCTTTATGCCAGCCATCCTGGAGGCAATGAAGGAAGGGGATAAGCCTTCATACAGTTATCCACTCAAGCCAGGATACCGCGAGATGATCCATTGCCCTGAGGGTGTTGTCGGCCTGGCTGAGAAGTCACTACTGATGAACCTGCTGCAGCAGCTTGATGAAGATGGTCATGACGTAGCCGGCGCCGCGGCAGAATTCACAACAATGGTGAGCTATATTGTTGGTGTTAGCCGCTGCCTGCAGGACATACGCAGCCATGCGCAGTACATCAACAAGAACGCCTCTGAGTTCTGATGCTGGGCGCAGGGAAGCGCCTTTATATCCATTCGTCAGAGTTCGTCCAAGTTCGCCTTAATTCGTATGCTTTCATTGCGTCCTTGCTCAAATTTGATTAAGATTACCCCAGAGGTAATTCAACCTTTTGTTGAATGCTCAGGAGGAACAATGGAAATCAACATCATTACTTTGATGAAAGCTATCATTGGCGGTGCTGGATTAGGATTCGCACTTCCTGGCGGCTTATCTTTCGTTATTCCTGCGTTTACCGTAACGGCAGGAATTGCCTATGGTTTTGCTTTAGCAGGTGCTGTTGCTCTGCCAGCTATCTATGCTGCCAGGAAATTTGCTAACTAAAATGCACGTTCTTGACTGGCTGGCACCACAGAATGCACAGGAGTTAACCAGATTTTACTTCATCCTGTGCATTGCTTATCTTTTGGTTCATCTTATCTGGGACGCTTGGTGTAAAGAGACACCACCATTCTCGTTGGATCAGCTTCAGTACAAGATGAATGAGGTATACTCCTCGTCAACGTTCGCAACAAGCGCGTTCTTTATAGTGATCCTGTTTGACATAAAAAACCCACTCAGAACTTCTGATGCTTTTATTTTTCCGCTTATTATCGCGGCATTAACAGGTTTTATGATATCGCTATCTGCGATAGTTCCAAAGAAAGTTAAAAGTGGATAAGCCCGCGCCGCGGGCTTTTTGTTGTGTGGCGTTGTGACATGTCACCACGAATTGGCAACCAGATTAGTTATATCAGAAAAAATTGTTCCAGATAATGGAGGGCAGTTTTCTGAATAACCAGAGTTTGAATAATGAAACATTGTTTGATTAGTTTTTACATCGACTAGTTCAGCATCAATGTAATTGAAATTATACCCACCGCCAAAACAACGAGTCATTGCACCATTAGGAGCAAACCCATTTAAATTAAGTACATATCGAGATGTGGATTGGTTATAAACACCAGTTGTCGTATCAGACTGCTTCTCAATAGTTACTTGCTGGCTAGCGCTTCTGAGTACAGTAAATCCCTTTTGTTTCAGTCGTTTTTCTATCTCATAAACCCATGGTGCCCTAGTAGAGTTGATAGCTACAGTTTTCGAACCTTGAGCTTTTTCTGAAGAAACAACATCAACGTTTTTTGTAGAGGCGCACCCAGCAAGAGCTAAGGTAGCGAAAAGCAGTATCAATTTCTTCATCACTATGTCCTTATTGTGGTGTAACGTCCTGCGGCCGCCACCAGTATGTTTGATTGAATTCTTTCTTTGACCGCTGCTCCATCTTACGCAGATAGCCGGGTGAAAAATACTCCTGCATCTGGTTGAAAATCATATGGTCTACAGCTGCTTTCAGATACCAGATATTAGCACCTGGCGTCAGTCCTTTGCCAAGTTTAACAAGGTCACCGCCAGTTTGTTCGCTCTTACCCTCTACCGCGTTTAAAGGGATACCCTGCCCTATCTTAATGACATCATCAACAAGACCAGCTACCGGGCCGAGCATTGACGCCAGCGCACCGCTTCCGTACCGGGTATGATCGGATAGCAGAAAATCACCATACAAGCCAAGACCACCACCTTTCAGCAATGCACCAAGCCAGAATTTTGCAGCATCTTCACCAGTCATATCGCGTGGATTTCGCCCTGACGCCATATCGTTAAGTTGCTGAGAAAGCGCGCCAAGGATAGTCGTGCTTGCAATAAATGTAGCAATATATGCTGCACGCCCACCAGCAGAAGGCATACCCATAGCACGCGACCAGTGGCGCATGACCACAGAGATCGGGAATGATTTGAACAGGAATACGCTTCGCGTTAATTCCCCTTTCCACGTTCCTCTCTGTATTCCTGAACCAGTAAGCATTTGCTCTCTCGCACCTGGCGTGATCACCGCCATATCAACTTCTTCAGTTACAGCACCAAGCAGTTTGCGCATGGCCTCGAACTTAATACGCTCAGGTGAGCCAAGATGCTGTACAGCAGAATCAGGAATGCGCATGATGCTTTCTGGAGTCAGCATCGTATTGTTTCCTTTTCCCCAGTCCTCCTGCTGAGCCAGTTTCCACACGCTCCAGTCTGTTTCTGTGATGCCTTTACTTTTCAGGATGCGGTAATCAGCATCATCGAGACTGCGAAGATCAGGCGTTCTGGTGACAACATCACCCAGGCTACCCATCATAGTTACGCCATAAGCGCGCTTATGGGCATCTGACCATGCAGTAAGGCCACTTGCTCGCATCACTGCGGTTGCCGCCCAGCGTGACACTGACGGCCCCATATTATCCATCGCCCAACGGTTCACGCTGCCGAGAAGCGACTCCATAGCCAGGCCCGCCCGGCGGGCCCGGGCCAACTCAGTGCGATTTGTTGGATCCATCGCTTCGAGCTGGTTGCGGAAAAGTTGGTTCATAGGCAGGTTCGTAACCTTAGCTGAAAGATACATGGTGCCAAGGTCAGAGAATGAAGCAAGCAGCGCAGAACCAAGACGACTGGCAACCATCCAGTTACGGATATTATCTGACCAACGAGCGATATGTGGGTTAGCGACAGGCTGAGTTTTCCCGGAAATAAAGTTATAGAGATTTTCAGTGTTATTTGCCAGGCGCTCTACGCTACCGGTTTTGCTCGGGTTCGCTGTTGCCGTCTCCGATTTTGTCTGGTCCAGAAGTGAGCGAAATACATGATCCGGATTGGGCCCGTAAGTTTCCACCAACGCAATATCTTTACTGATTCCCTCCAGGTGACCAACCATGATTTCCCACAGCGATCGGTCTCCATACTGTTGTTGGTACTCAAGGTATGAATCAGCGTCTTTAAAATGAATCTGGCGCGACGCGTTACCGCGGTTAGCTCGTGCACCTGATATCCGCATTCCTGTATCACTGAGCTTGTTCAGACCGCCTGTAGCGATAGTGTTATACGCTTCACCAAGGAATGCTGATAACTCAGCTTCACTCATTAGTTGCCCGTCGGCGCGGGTATAATATTTGCGGTCAAGTTTGCCAATGACATCACTCACCCATTTATCGCGTGAAACCTTCCCCACCTTTTCCATAGAGTGATGCTGTGGGATCCCCCAGTTTTCCAGGTATCCGATATCACCGCCAGCGTCATTGAACCGACGACGCAAAAGTTCGGTTACTTCTCCCCATGCCTTAGCACCTTTTCGCGCTTTGGCATTGCCAGTATTCTGTCCGCGGATTTCGAATATCAGATCACGCACCCCTTTCTCATCTTCAAAAAGGCCAAAGAAACGAGGATCAACAGCTTCAAATGCTTCCTGCAACTGGCTAAGGGCATAGTCACGCGTTGCCTTGGTTCTCGACTCAACAGAAAGAAAATTGGATTTTCCATCAGCGGTGAACGCGATCGTACGATTCAGAGCCCCCAACTTACCATCAGCTCCCTGATAGCTATTGATAAACTTATCCAGCCGTTGACGTGCCGCTATGGTCAGTGCAACGCGGCGCTTCTTAAGTGCTGCCTCCTGCTGCAGTTCATCTGCAGCTAACTGCCCGGCACGGCGCAGTCGCTCCGCATCGGTTAGTTGTCGCCACGATGCTGGATCATCACGCGCCAGAGACCGCATGTTACGGTATATGCGATCCTCGATATCCTGTATTTCTCTTGCTGTCAGGGTTCGCTGTGCCGCCTGCTGTACTGCCTGAATGCATTCCTGTCTCATTCAATTAACCTCTCAAGAAACATGTCACAGCCACATCGAATAGGCTTGAATCCTGCATTGCCTGTTCGCTTTCTCTATTGGCCTCGTCAAGCACCTCGCGAGCACTACGAGACTGCGGGTTACCATCGTCATCAAGAACAGTAATCATCATGTCTGGCGATTCGCTTAGAGAATCCTCGGCAATGCGTAAATCCATATCTCCAGCCTGATCGGCCGTCGGTTTCTGCTCTACTTGTCGAAGTGATGTGGCTGTATCAAACGGCGCCACCTCATCAGCGGTTCGAACCTCAGCGGTTTTATAGAATGAAAGCGCCTGGGCATTGAGATCGCTCTCTGCCTGCTGGCGATGAGCCAATTCTGCTCGCGCCTCATAATTAGCACCGCCAGGCTCATGCGGTGCCAGACTCTCTTTAGCGGCTTGTAGTCGGGAAGATGTTTCGTTTATCTGTTTATCTAAACTGCGTAAACGTGATTGTTTTTCTGCTCTGGCCCTGGAAAGAGCAGCGCCACTTCCTGAAACATCTTCAGCCACAACAGCATTTCTCTCATCCCTTAACTTTTGCAGCACTCGCTCGCCATTAGCGATCTCGGATTGCAGAGCTTTCCGCTCTCCTCGGCTAATAACTTGTGATGCTTGCTCTTCGAGAATGCGCGTTTCAACTGCTCTGGATGCGCTCCCCTCATCTGCATTAAATAACGCTTCATCAATCGTTTGGGCTATAAGGTTTTTGCGCCCAGGGATATCACTGAAGGATGCTGGCTCTGCGATGTTAGCAACATCTACCGGGCGCCCCTCACTGACATCACGCATAGCTTTCTGCAAAGCCTGGATGTGCGCATCACGGGAAAGCACATTGACTGGTACGCCAGGAGCAACATCAATTTCTGCATGGTGAGAGGCATTAGCCGATAATGCTGCATCTACTTCAATTGGTGAGAATTCCGGGGCGCTCATTGATTCACCACGAGAATTCATGAATCTTCCAATCCCACCGAAAGCGACACCTAAAACGGCATCGATCGCTATAGCCTGCTTGTCAAAAACATCATATTGGCTAGCCATTTCATCATAACCACCAGCCCGCAAAGTTTGTGCCGTCAGTCCTCGCTGGGCCATTCCGAATGCGATGTTTGTTCCGGCGGCATAGGCAATATCTGGTGCAGCCCTGGCTGCAGTTGCCGCTGCATTTCTGATAGCGCTTTCACCGGTTCTGGCTAGCTGCGCGCCAACACTTTCAGCTAAAGCACCACCAGCGCGCAAGCCTAGACTCATTGGGATAAGTGTGCCTGCGCCAGCAGTGATCCCCTGTATTAAGCCAGCTTCCTGAGCTGTCCCAAAATCTACTCCCTCGGCTTTCAGCCTCTCAAACTCTGAAAACCCCTGAAGTGATGTAACAGCGGCAGCACCACCAGCAGGACCGGCAAGAGCAGTACCTACCACTGCCTGCCCGCCCATATCAAACAGTCCATAAAGAACCTGGCCTGCAGTGCCGGTAGTAGCAGCATCTGGTGTAAGACGCTTTACTTGCTGCTGCGCCAGGCTTCGCTGCTCCGCAATGTAAGCTGCAGAAGTGTCATTTATTGGCGTGTTGTCATTAACAAACTGCGCGATCGGTGACACTAACTTATCCATTCCAGCCCAGAGAAGCTGATCTGGCTTGGCAACCAGACCGGAATACAGGCCAGATGCCGCTGCACCAAAAGTATTATCAAAGAAACCAACGTCACTGTTAAACCCTGCCGGGTTTGAAACAGCATCATCCAGTTGTTGGTTTTGATTTACTGGGTTCAGGCCGAAGTAACTCATTGCGGAATATCTCCAGAGAAGCGTTGTTTCTGCTGCGTGAGGTCAATAACAACAGGAGTCCCATCACTCTTCAGCAAGTAGCCTGTGCCTAGCTTTACAAGGTACTGACTATCGCCATAACTCTGCAGGCCATACTGCCCTGAAGGAGCTTTTATACCCGCGCCAATCACCTGTGTTTTCCATGCCTGGTCTACCTGCTTATCGAATTGATCAGCTGACATACCCCACGGCAATAAAACGCTTCCCATGCCGTTATAGTCATGCACTCCGCCCGTTGCTACGTTAACAGCCTGCTTCCAGGTGTCATTGTCAATTTCTCCAGATACAACGCCTTTCTTTGCCATTACGCCAGCGTAATAGCTCTTTGCAATGTCATAAGCCATTGCCGCACCATTGGCATCACCAGCGAAAGCATCTTTTACAATGTCAGTAAAATCTGGCATCAACTCAGAATCTTTAGGCATTGCAATTCCTTTGACATCATTGGTTCCCTTTCTTGCTGCCGCACCTGAGAGGATGGTTTGTGCTGCTGTTTCCGGGGATACATTAACGTCTGAACTGAACCAGCTTTTTTCAGCAACAATACCTCCGGGCTTGTCCATCAGGATCCCTGCTACAGCGGCTGATGGTGCGTTGGTGCTAATTTGTTGCAATGCAGCCATATAGACCTGCCCGCCGCCGGTGCTCTGCCTGATGGTGTCGAGGTATGCAGACTGTTGCGACACTGGGGCATCGCGGAAAAATGTTCCGATTTGGTTGGCCTCTTCTTTGGAAAAGAAAGTAAGAGGAGTGCCATAGCTCTTTGATAAACCAGAAACCTGAGAAGCACGAACAGCTATTGTTTGCCCAAAGTTATTCTGGTTCGTCATGTCAATTGGCTTAGCCTGGCCAGAGGAAAGGGAGAATTGAATAGGATCGGCCTGGCGCTGTTTAATCACCTGATTTGCGGCGGTAACCACGCTGTCATAAAGCGCAGCGCGCGAGGCGTAACCTTCCCCAGTTTGCTCCGGCGTCGGCTCAAGCTGTTTGACGTATGCAGTGATGCTACTGGTCGGCATGTTGCGGAATGAGCCAATGTACTGCCCGGCGATCTGCGTATTTTTGAACTCGGTATATCGCTGGTTACCTTCTCGCACGCCATACGCCCTCAGAAACTCCTTCTCTCCTGGCGGGTCAGGAAACTCTACACCGCGCATATAGGCGGCCGTAGCATCGCGAACCTGACCATCAATCTGTGTTCTGTATTCCGCCTGCTGCTGCTTGCGGATCTGGTCTGCCTGACGCAGGAATGCTGCCTGTGATTCAGGAGACGCAGCATCAAAGGCGGCGTTACCCGTGTAGCGCTTGTTACTGGTAGGAAGCTGTGAAAGCCCTAGCGCAGCGCTGACGCCAGTAGAAAGCTGCTCATTGCTATACGGCTGGCTTCCATTTTCATGCTTGATAATGGCGGCGCACAGCGCCTGCAGAGTATCAGGGTTTGAAGCATCAAGAGGCTGGTCGGCCTTTACTCCGAGTTGCGCGCAGACTGATTTGATATAAGCGGCGGTGTCATTGTTATCTGACGGCGGCGCCCAGCGGTTAATGATGTCGCTGACGGTATCAATCCCCTGGCGCTGGTACGACAGCAGGTTACGCCCAAGCGCGCGGATCCCGTGTTCCGGAGTCTCGAATTTTGCAAACCGGCCATCACTACCAGTTTGGCCTACCCATGGATTTGATGAACTCGCCTCGAGGTTTCCTGGGTTATTGTTGCGAACGCCGCGCGGGCCATCCGCCGATACTTCACCACCACCGCCTGCGACAGCACGACGTGAGCCGGCTACCGTGTCGCTTAATTCACCGTTGCTCTGGATAAAAGCGATTGAGTTTTCAGCAGACCATTGTGAAAGCGCGCTATCAGCTACTTTCTCTTTGAATTCTATTTTCTTGGCCTGGATCTGTTCAGGGCTCCAGCCATGCGCCGCGCCGAAATCATCTATCTGCTGGAAAGCCTGCTGGTTTGCGAGAACGTAGTTTGCATTATCGCCATACATCGTTGCTGCAGTTTTGGCGCCAGTCGCCAGCGTGGCCTGAAACTGTCCCTGCTCATAAGCATTCAGTTGGCTGATTTCATGGCGCCCAGCCTGCGATGTGAACTGAATACGCTGCTGTTGAGCCTGCTGCAGGAACCCCTGGCGGGCTGACTCAGGCAACTGCATTACCAGTTCCTGCGCCTTTGCGTCAAACAACTGGGTGTACTCCTGGCCTTTGCCAAGAGCGTTTTTACCCTGCAAGTTAAGCAGACCATTTTGCGGGTTAGTCATCAGGTCACTGGCGGCTTGCGTCAGTTGCAGTGATGCGTCCTGAGCCATTGCAACATCAGCGCGCTGTTTGGCCTGACCAAACAAGTCGATCGCCTGAGTGCCAACGGCGCCCAGCGCATCGGTAATGTTTGGCTGATTTACGGCCTGAAATCCCTGGGTGGATACGCCGCGGCTTTCGACCTGGCGGCCGGTGACGGTAGGTACGACTGGCATGAATTATCTCCTTATCGCCCGGTTTTGGTGCCGACGGCCGCAGATATTGGCGCTGATTTCTGACTGAATGGATCCCATGTCCCACCGAATGTTTTATATGCACCAAAGGCATTAAGAGGCGCAGAAAGCAGGGTCGTGGTTGCATTGGCTTTGCCAGCACTACGAACACCTTTAGCCTCTGCGTCATAATTAACAGACTGGATCTGATACCCATACGCCTCACGCTGTGCGTTGTTCACAGTTGTAAGCGCATCAAGCGTGCCAAACTGCGCAGTGTCGCCGAAAATGTCCAGTGATGTGCCAGTGCTTAAATCAGCCCCTGTCGCTCCCATCGTGGCAGCCTGGGTTCCCGCTGCCTGCCGGTTTCGACGCTGCACCTCTGCCGCCTGAATGTTTCCTCGGTTAACGGCATCCTGCGCCTGTGCTTCAGCAATATCCGCGTTCTGGCTAGCTACCGCTGACTGATATTTTGATTGCTGGTTCTGGTTGTAGGCTGACATCGCACCTATAACTAATGTCGCGCCGGCGGCGATCGTTGCTGGTTCGCACATTATTTTCTCTCCATGTGGAATCGATGAAACGGCAGGCCTTGCACGCCATACGGCGCCGGGTCTTCCAGGGTAAAGCCAAGCCAGTGGAGCCACGCCTTTGCGACGTAGTTTCTGGCATCAACATAGTTTTCAAGATACGGGTAAACCGTCAGCATTGCATTGACCACTTTCCGGCAGCGGCGCAGGAATGTGCGCTGATATTTTTCAAGGGAATCAGTGCCAACCAGCCAGGGGATGCCACTCCCACCAATCATTGAAGCCGGCGCCACACCAAAGATTGTCACCACCTTGCCGTTAACCAGCCCGGCGCAGCAGAACGTTGATGTTTTGAGGCCGCATTCCAGCACTCGTTTTGCGCTCCAGCCATTGGTTGCAGAAAACTCCTGCAGGTCAGCGGCGCGCACTAACGGGAGAATTTCAGCGATATGAGCAGCCGTGGCCGGGACGATTTGAGCATTAATCATCAGAAGTCTCCCACCGTAATACGCGGTATAACAGCCAGGACAGAAAGAGGTAGCGGGTCAGTCTGTCGGATCTTTAAACGTCCGTTCTTTTCCCAAATGCTGTCCAGTTTCACTTCTACTTTCCCGGTAGCGTCTTCAACAGGATCGTCGTAAAACTCAAACTCGCGCTGTGGATATTCATACCACTGGCCGCCGGGCGTGGACGCCCATATCCCTCTGCTGGCATTTACTACCAGCGTTACGGTGCTGATTAGCTGTTTCTTGTCCAGCAGCGTTTCCTGGCCGTTAATATTGATGTCCAGCGTTTCGAATTGTGCGTTTATCGGCAACCCGATATGCACCACACCGCCAGGCTTTTCGAGCGTTACGGCGCCGCCGGTGACGACTTTCTGCGGCTCTACGCTGGCGTCGGAAAGAATGTTGACGGTCTGCCCTTCCAGATGCTCAAGCCCTGAAAAGGTTTGTCTGGCCATTGTCCAGTTTGCAGTTGCGGTATTTTGGAGAACTTCCGGAATATCGCGGTTTGCGGTTATGGTTACTGAGTTGCCGCTTTCCACTGAAATAATGTCACAACGCAACTGCATGGCTACATCAGTGCCATCAACCGGATCCGTACCGGTATACGGAAACTGAATCTGTGCGCCGACGTCGCCGGCGGAAAAGTACGAGCTACCGCTCATTGTCAGAGTGTACGGCACCTGATAACTCCAGCTACCGCTGCCGCCGCTTATCGTTGCTGCTCTGCCTGCAGTGTTTCGTCCGTCATAGCTGAGCCCGCTGTCAACAAAGAAAGCATCGAGGTCGTTAGTAAACTGCCTACTGGACAGCCGCTCAATGTAGCGTACAACCTGCCCGTTAATGGTTCTGTTTACCACAAAGTAAATGGCGTCTTCACTGCCTTCACCGATGCCGCAGGTACTTTCATATTTGCCGGCGCTGGATTGCGGAGACCAGGCAAAAACCTGCTGGTCACGCAGATATGTAAGGACCAGTAATTTACCGTCATCACGCACGCAGAACGCGCTGGAGAAAGGCACGATACAGAATGACCAGTCAACAATGCTGCGCTTCTGGAAAAGGTGGTTAGCGAGTATTGTCAGGTCATTACCCTGGAACCCATCAACATCAAACGAATAGGCCAGGTCCCGCACAACACTACCCTTTCCCTGGATAAACAGTGCGATGTTTGAAACCGCTATCGGCGGCACATCGCTGCTACCATTTGAACCCTGGGAACTCAGAGAGAAAGAGGAAGGCGTAAGCACTTTGTTCTGATCGCCGGTGGCAACAAACTCCCCGCCGGAGGTAAGAACAACCAGTGATCCAACATCAATAAGATGGCGGATCTCGTTCACCTGGCGCCCGGCGTAGGTATAAACGATCCGGTCATCATCCTGAACAGGGTTACTTTTTCCGAAGTCTTTATAATCGCCAGTACGGCTGGCCCAGATGGTTTGCGGATAAGCTGAGGAAGCTGCGAAGTACAACCGCTGCTGGTAATAGACGACCGTCGCCGGATAGCCATTGACACTATTCCATGCATACCGCGCCCACTTATAGCTCGCCTTGTCTGAGCCTACGGCATTTTCAGGGATACGCGAAATAACGTCAGCAGTAGCAGACAGGCCGTCGCCGGCGACAGCAGTGATCCTCGCGATACCAAATCCACTGTGCAGGTATTCCCACTGCACACCAGTATCATCGTCACCAGTACCGCCCCATCCATCCCAGGCCATCCCTTCGGTATGCGATGGTCGCAGCGTACCGGTTTTACCTGCTGTGTTCGCCCGGTAGTAATTGCTGTCGGCGCGGCGGATATCATCAATTGCGGTGGTCTTACTGGTTTCCCATACCGGAACTGAGTCAACGGCAGGCTGCTCAAGATAGAATAATTTCCCTACCTGCTCACTGCCGAAAATGGCACTGCTCGCAGTGAGAGTGATCGCCCCGGTCGTGCCGCTGGCATAAACGGTAACTGATTCATCGACGTTAATATCTTCAAACGGACCATTCTTTGTTTCGACGTCGACAATCTGCCAGTTGTCATGCGCGTAGCGTCGTAGTTCTTTTGGCGGGTATGAAGGATGAACGATCGTCATCACATCTGCACTTTGCGTGAACTTCAGGCCGAAAACGTCGCTATCAGCATACGGCGTCGCCAGTTCGTAAATTACATCGCCAGTGGTCAGCACAAGGCCGCCATCTTTGATAACGCGCATATAGTTGTGACCAAACTCCAGCGCGTAGGTCTGAACCGTTGAGAACTGGAACGGTATCAGGCGACATTTACGATCAGGGTATTTTGCCGCGGCGATAAACTGTGTTCCCGGGCGGTTCTCTACACCGCCATACTGGCGCACAATAAAGTTATCGCACTTGCGCAGCGCCACCTGGTACTTGGCCATATCAATGCGGCCGTATAGCGATGGCGCAATCTCTCCGCCGGAGAAACTCGGTTGTATCCAGCTAACAGCCATCAGCACATCCTCGCTTCAGTAAAGGGGTCAACAGGCGGTTGCGGCTCCTGCGATTCGTTCATGCTGTGCGAGCTGGCGCTAAGGATGATCCGGCTATACATGCTGAGAGCGTTATTGCCCAGGTCAGCATTGCCAGTGAGTACCATGTTAATAGCCGCGGCCAGGCGCCAGGATAGCGCTTCCTGGAAAATTGAATCGAACATGTTCACATCAGTGATGCGCGCCACATATCGCAGCCACGCCTGCGGCAGGTCGGTGTAAATCAGGCGCCCCGTGCCGGCGCTGTCTGCGCCGACGGTATACTGCACACGCATCGCTGCATTTGGGTACCGGATACCAGGAACAGGGATTTCAATAATCTTCAGGCAGTCCGTTGGGTACGTATACGCGTAATCCCAGTCCAGCGGCGGATTATTAGTGTCAGCAAGCGCTACAGTCTTCGTGGCAAAGTTCCAGTCGAAATCTGCCAGGACAGCATCACGAATTGATTCGTAATAAAGTGAACATTGCCCGGCTTCTTTGCTGGCTTCATTCAGGCTGTTAATGCTGCGGTTATTGCCGATATTGCTCAGCGCGCGGTTGCAAATTTCGATAACTGAGGCCATTACTCGCCTCCTTCACCATATAAAGTTTCAGCCGCGGTCTTCGGTTCTTCACCGGACACTGGTGCAAGTGCCATATCAGTGATCTGCAGATCCGCACTACGGAAAGTGCCATCGTCGCCTTCACGTGCCGAGATGCCTTTAATCACTGCTTTAGCCGTAATCATCACCTCAGTGCCAACATTCTGCGGCTGCGCCTTCAGCTTATTCAGGGTGTCATTGTTCAGTGTGATGCATAGCCCCCACGGATATTCATCGCGAGTCTTCGTTTCACCGCTTTCATCCTGGTAGCTGTCGGTACCGGTTTTGAGATTGACCATTTCCATAGAACGCTCCTACAAGAAAGGGGCCTGAGCCCCTTGGTTTAAACTGAGGCTCAGACGCCTAAATCTTTTCGCTTCTCGGCGATCTTCTCGCGGAGCGTTTCGGGTTTGGTGTTGTGATGCGGCTTCTCGTTAAAGAGCAGTTCATACTCTTCGCGGAGCTTATCCAGAGCATCATCACCGCCATGGCCTTCTTCGTTCAGCGGCTCAGACTGTTTGACTGCATTGACCACTGCAGCCTTGCCAGTGACTTTAGCTTTAGCCGCCTTTGCCGCTTCGTTCAGCGGCTCAAGCGCAGAGCCAGGAACGCCGTCATATTCAACCTCAGAGCCTTCCGGCCAGAGGTTGTTGTGAATATGAGACAAACGCAGCACGCGGTATTTTGCTTTTTCTGCTGACATCGATATCTCCTTAGCCGGTCACTTTAGAGCGAGTCGGATATGGGGTATTCGCATCAACATCCAGGTTAATACCGGAAGTGAACGCGCCGGCGGTAAGAGGGCCAGTGCCAACCGTGTAGTTAACGCGCAGATAGCGCATCACACCTGCGGGAACCTTCGCGGATACCACACGCTTACCAGCCTTCAGAGCCGCCAGCGCCAGCGCGCCACTGTCATAGATGGTCGTCCATGTGCTGTTGTCAGGGCTGGTCTGCAGCTGCACATTGACGGTTGCGGCGCCAGCAGCGGTAGCAGTGGTGTTAACCATCGCCCAGAACTCCAGCGGATAACCAACGCCGATATCACGGCGGGTGCCGTCGATTGGCCCCAGGTCAATCACGTCGGTAGAAGCAGCAGTGGCAGTAACCGCCTGCGCTTCGGAGAACATCAACAGTTTGTCGAGGATCATCTTTGTTTCTCCATTGAGCCGCCCGGTAGCGAGCGGCTGGTTATAGTCAGGGGTTAAACCACGCGGGCTTCGGTTTCCAGCAGCGCATCGGTTTCACGAATCGGAACGCCGCGGAAGCTGGTCCACCATTCTCCCTCGGTCTCTTTGACGCTGATCGCCAGGGAGGATTTCTCCAGAGACTGAAGGTCAAGAGCCTGGGCTACGGTACGGTTCATGTAGAACACCGGGCGGCCCATGCCACGGTTAGGGATGCGGTGCAGCGCTTTCACCATCAGCTTGGAGATGTTCGCCGCGGCCGCAGGGTCGGACAGGTCGCTAATATCGATGTTCGCGATGCGCACGACATAGCGCCAGTCACGCAGGCAGAGGCCGTTATCCCACTTGTAGTGGGTGCGGTAGCCTTCATATTTCCCGCCATTAGGATCATCAAGAGTTACCTGGCCCTTGTTTTCCATCTGGAGCCCAGCTTTCTGACCTTTCGGGAAGATGCCGTGTACGGTGTTTTCACCCCACACCACCAGCCAGATAGAGGTGTTATCGGTACCGGTACCGCCGGCGTCGATAATGTTCTGTGCGTTAGTTGCCGACAGGTCTGAATAGCGAGAAGACAACCCCATAAACTGCTGCGGGTTAACGCTGGAATCACCGTAGAACAGGGTTTGAGCCATCTGCTGATTCATCGCTTCAATGAATGCACGATCTTCAGACAGACGGAATTCAGCGGTATTACCGTTAAGGTCTGCCAGTGATTTATCGATTTCCGCATAGGTTTCCAGCATGCCGCATGCATCTGTAACCTGCACAGTGGTAGATTTGCTCGGCTGCACGCCGTAGTTCAGCAGGCGCCAGGTTGCAGAGGGAAGCCCTGAGCGAACAGTTGTTCTATGACCTGTAGGTAGGTTTCCTTCAACGATCAGCATGTCCTGCAGGATCGGGTTGGTCTGGGAGAGAAGCTCTGTGATTTTATCAGTCTTCCCATCTGGGTCGATGCGCTTACCCCAGTCAGCCAGCGTCAGCGCATTAATGCCTTTAACAGCCATGGTTATATCCTCTCTTATTTGCCATATAGCACTTCGGCCGCACTAAGCTGACCGTTTTCTTTACCTGTCACCATGCCGTCTTCCGACATGGCCTTACCTACTTTGATAAACGCCTTCACCAGCTCCGGATGATTGCCAAGACCAGTACCGTTCAGGTATTCCTTCAACTCCGGCGTACCGAAGGTATCCAGAGCGCGCTGCGCAACGCCGAGGTTTGCCGTCAACTTGTCGCCACCGATTTCTTTATCGGCCTTCACAGTTGCCGCCCACTCTTCAGTTTGCGCCTGCCATGCTTCCGCCTGGCGCTGCTGGACACCTGCCAGAATCTTCGGGTATGCATCGACCAACTTCTGCGCCTGCTCATTGGTCAGGTTCAGTTCGCGCGCTACCGGTTCGAAATCTTTCAGCGCTTCGGTATCGAGGTCGACGCCCTCGGCGGCAGTGAATTCATACTTCTCTGGCGCACCATCAGGCTTGTCGTCATCTTTCTTTTCTTCCTGCTTGCCATCATCAGGCGCTTTGCTTTCCTCCGGCTTTTCCGGGTCTGCGCCGTTTTCTGGAGCGTCAGAAGCTGCTTCTGTCGACGCAGGGTTACCAGCAGGATTATCACCGGCCGCCGGTGCAGGTTCGGATGCCGCAGCCGGAGCAGCGCCGCCGTCAGCAGGCTGCTCATTGCAAAGGCGGCGATACATCAAACGTTCGAACAAAGTCATTGCTTATCCCCTTAAACAGGAATTGTTTTGGCTTTTAGCTGCGCAAGGACAGCGTTCAGCGTGGTACGAATCGAAGCGACATCCGTCAGAAGCGCGTTGTATTTCGTAACCAGGTCGTTATGGTCAGTAAGCAGACCAGCTACATCAGAGGCACTCGATGCAGTGTCTGCGGTAGCAGTTGCCGCAGCGGCTGCTGCGATAGTGGCGCCCAACTTAACTCCGCCGTAATCGGTAGTTGTTGGTGGACCAATAACCGCAGCGGCAGGATCTGGAACCTCAACAATCTGTTTATTGCCATCAAAGCGGACGATGCGCTGTTTTTGTAACTGGCTCATTTGGTTACCTCGTTAGCCTCTGCGGCCATCTTCAGATACTGATCAGGGCAATGCACCATGACGCGCTGGAACAGCGACAGCGCATGGTTGCGCTTACCTTCGTTAAATGCTGTAACGTATGGGTCTGGACTGAAGCAGGCTCCAAATACCTGGCCTTCAACCAGGATCTGCCAGACGACGCGGCGGCCTTTCTCGCTATCCATGACAAACTTGATATCGTCGATATCGCGCTGCTCACGCTCGCGCGCCTCTAGTTCACGCTCCGCCCTGAGTTTTTCGTCATCGATATCTGTCATTGCTGACCTCCTGCAGGTGCGCCGACGGCGCCAGAGATAGCAGTAAGCACGCTCGGATCTGCGGTCTGCGCTTCACTAAGCGTTTTGGCGCCTTGCGCCGCAGCCATACCCATTGCCATTGCCTGCTGCTGCTTCTGCTGCTGAGCACGTTCCTCACGAATCTGGTTAACCTGTTCCTGAGGAACAATGACCGTTGGCGATACGCCGGACATTTCAGCGAAAGCGTCAATGGCCTGGTCTGTATCAAGCTTGTCGAGCGCTTCAGGTTTGACCTGAGCAAGCTGGCCAATAAAGCCAACGGTGGATGACAGACTTGATAGCCCTATAGATTTCTGCGCCTGCGCCATGACAGAGATGTATTCAATCTTCAGTGGCATTCCCTGAAGTACATCTGGCGGAGGTGGTAAAAGGTTTTTGCGCGCCATGATGGAGAAGGTGCGATCGATAAGCGGGTTCAGGCATTCATCGTTCAGACGCTCAAGCACAGGGCCCAGCATCAGTAACTTCTCTTCTTTCATCTCGATCACTGCCTCAACCGGCATAGAGCGCGTGTTGATGTTCTGCAGCATCATGAAGAGGTCGACGAAATAGGCGCTGTTAATCATCTGCCGCGTATCCTGAATGTCAGCAAGCAGATCAGCAGTATTCGGGTTTACCAGGTAGGCAGGTTTTAATCCTTCCTGGCCTGTCATCACATCCAGATACGTCACATCACCAGGAAGAAGAGAGACGCGCTGTGATCTGAGTGAAGTTGGACCGATCATCGGCGGGTTAGTCGCCTTGTCGATTAACTGGCTTTTGCGCTTCTGCTCAAGCTGCAGAGCTTTAACCTGACCAAGAGCGATCATGCCAGGGCAGGATGAACCGTAAACGTCCTCGCCGTTAACTTCCCAGCGCGGCGCCATAATCGGAAATTCATCGAAACCAGACTCACGCAGCAGCTTGTCGTTATCTCCGCCGACTTCGAAATAAACGGATTTGACGCGCTTGTTTTTGCTGTCCAGCTTTCCGGTATCGCGGTCGATGTTTGGATATACGGCATGAATCACTTCGATCCACGTTTCATATGATCCGGACTCCCACAGCCCTTTTACGGAGGCGCTGACGTTGCTCATACCGAATTCCATCACCAGTTGACGCACGGTCATGGTGAATTTGCGATAGCAGGTATCGACGCTGCCGCGCGCAGAGTTCGCCAGGTAGTAACTGCCGATTGGGAACATCATGGTGCGGATAACGTCTTCGTCATCCTCCAGAACTGCCATCGCACCAGTGCTGTAAGTGCCGAGGCTGCTGTAGAGCAGTGGCAGAGACTGATACAAATTCGATTTGTTGTAGACCTCATTCATCCGGCGCTGGACGGCTTCAAGCCACAACTTAACCGGGCCATAGTCCATCATGTCAGGATCCGGTGTTGCCAGCTTAAACCAGGGGCGCGCCGGTGAAGTAATTCCTGACATCATGCCGCTTGATAGCGTGCGGTTTGCCAGCGTCGCTGTTGGGTCAACAGTCTTTGAATTACGGCGGTCATTGCGATTGACGTCAGTGACCAGGAATCGGGATCCGCGCGGGTTGATAAAGTCGCTCAATTCGCGCCAGTGCGGCTCGAACGAAGAACGATCGTTATTGAGCAAAGCCACCTGCTTCAGCAGTTGCTCTTTAATGGTTTCCGCCATATCCCGCGCTCCTGTTACTGACCGAGCAGCGTTTTACCGCTGGTATTGGCGGCGGAGGTGTCACCCTGCGCACTGGTCAGCAGCGTAGAGCTACGACCGGCGGCTGCGCGGCGGCGGCGGGTTTCTTCATCGCGGGAATCGACCACAGCCTGATCCTGTTCCTGCGGCGCTGCCTGAACTTCTGGTGCTGCAGGTACTGATGGCTTGCTGCCAATGCACATATCGATACTCCATACGCGTTTAAATTATTACCAATTTAACCACATATGAATTATTTCGCGTAGTATATTGACTTTATTGGTTGCAATTATTACCTTTTAGGTAACAGCAATGGCGTATTTCTTATCAGCTTCGGCGATGACGGGATTTACGCTTAGGCAGTTATCTGAGCATGGCAGAATACATCCATGTAACTGATTGCGGAGGTGGTTATGTAACCGCTTGTGCAGTAGCCCGGAGTACCGCAGATGTAAATGGGGCTTAAAAGTAAAGGCGGTGGATAGCGGAGCATCATCTCCGTGCTTTACACGGCATATGGCACATGTGTCGTTATCGGTCCGGCGGGGCTCCTTGTTGTTCTGTACCCCCGAGCGGGTAGCCGGAATGTGCAAGCCATCGTTTAGGCACGAAGTTGCAACTCACCATTGTGGCGGTTCGGTGTGACACCTCGGAAGAGACGAGGATGCAACGATGAGAGCATTGGGGTGACCGGTTAAACCCGTGACGCTAACCGATACAGGCGCAGTGCTCTCTTCGTTGTGGTTTTCCAGATGCTAGTTGGTTCGGTTGCGGCGGATACCAAGGCGACGACGGAAATGCTGACGCACAGCGCCACAACCAAATCACGCCTCAGGACCGTGATGCAGTACCAGAGACATTGCTGTGTGTAGACTTGGCGGTGGCAGTTATTCCCTTTCTGACCACCGCCCTTTTTACAGCAGGACGCCATCACGATGACTTCATGCTGTAAACCCTGTGACACCCAGCCAAGGAAGGCACCCTTCATTGCTTCCATTTCGCCCGGTTCGCCGGGCATTTTTTTAAGGTGATAATCATGAGTAGATACTACGACTACAGTAATCAAGAGGTTAAATGGGGGACGATTGTTCTCCATGTTGTGTTTTTCTTTACCGTTCTAATCTCTCTTTGCATGGCAGGCTGCCCATATTACAACGTATGGAGCAGCAATCTCGCTGGCAAAGCCTCTCTTGCACGTGCCACTCAGGATAGACAGATCGCGGTGCAAGAAGCTCTGGCCAAAAAAGAATCCGCACGCATGTTAGCCGATGCAGAAATTGAGCGCGCAAAGGGAGTAGCAAAAGCAAACCAGATAATCGGCGATAGCCTGCGAAACAATGAAGAATATTTACGTTACTTATGGATTGATGGATTGCAGCAGAATAAGAGTCAGGTAATTTACGTCCCTACTGAAGCTAACCTTCCTATTCTCGAAGCCGGAAAGCGGAAATAATACCGTGACATGTCACAATCTGCCCGCCGATGGCTGTGTTAAGATTCATCAGTGGCTAGGGTAGCTCCCGAAAAGCGGCATCGTCACCGCCTGCCACTGATATCATGACGAGCAACTAGACGAGGTTGTTATGGATGATTTTAAAGACCTGTGGATAAGCGCAGATGATCACCCGCCAGAGAATCAGGAAGGCAGGTGGTCAAAAGATGTCATAGCGCTAAGTGACACTGGAGACGTGTTCAGGCTGGCTTGTATGGGCGGATCATGGCAAAGAACTCAGGCATTTATTGACTCAGGGTCAACGAAGGTAACTCACTGGATGCCGCTGATTTATCCTGACGTTTGAAACATATTGAGATGATAGGTCGCTTAGGCGGCCTTTTTTAACTTCACCCGGCGCAATTTTGCGCCCATTGATTTCATTAGAAATAGCCTTGCTACGCCCACGGATCGTAGTCAGTGATGGCCTTACCCTGCTGCTGTCGCGGGTCATTCAGTTTCTTCGCTACCGGGAAGGCGAACGTAAGCAGCAGAGCGTCACCTTTTCCTGGTGACCGCCCAAGACGCTCTTTGATATCTTCCTTCGGCTCCATGACAATCTTACCGTCCACTCTCACCTTGTACTCTGCCGCTGACAGGTCATCAGCCGTCTCCTGGTCATCCAGCGTGCCGCCGAGTTTCAGCCACGTCTTACAGGCGTTGAACATCTCGCCGCGCTTGTTGAGCATCTGCGGGTCGGTGGAGCCACCGCCGAAAGGGATTAGTTGCCACGTCCTGCCCCATCCGTCGCCGATGGACTTCAGGCCGGTACCATACCCGAAGTCGATAAATACGGCGTCAGCTTTGTATTCGTCCTCAAAGTCAGCGATACGCTTCGCCATAATCAGATCGTCGGTGGTCTTATTGCCGGTCCATAGCACTTTGCTGTGTAGCCCCTGCCGCAGGTATATCACCGCATCATCCACGCCGGAATAAGCCGGGTCGACGCCGATAATCACCGGAGCATGCGCCACCTGCGCCGCAGTGACAACTCGCTTCATGGCCTCGTCGGTCAGGCCTGTAGGGATAAACTGGAGTTCTGACGCGTCAGGGAAGATCCCGCGCACACGCACCTTCACGAAGTCGCTATCTTCGCCATAGTCATCCACCCATTTCTGCAACTGCTGTTTGTTGGTGCCTTCCACTGTGCGGGAATCAATCTTCGCGCACTTCCAGCGGTGCTTGTATTTGCGGAAGCATTCGCGGAAACGCCCGGTGTTGCGCGTCGGGTTACCGAACGCCACCCAGATAATTTCGGTATCTTCGTCCGTCAGCGCACCCTCGGCCACCTCCCACACCAGATCGGCAATGTTGGATGCTTCGTCAAATACGACGATGATGCGCTTGCGCTCGTTGTGCAGGCCGGCGAACGCTTCTGTGTTGTGCTCAGACCATGGGATTGCGTCAGCGCGCCAGCGTTTGTCATGGCCGGGATCGTTGCTGTACATCGCCGTGGCGGTGCAGGTAAACCAGTCTTTGTTGATGGCAAGGTTCGACCATTTGATGATTTCTGGCCAGGTCTTCGTGCGCAGCTGGTTGTCGGTGTTGGCGGTCACCACCACCTTGCAATCCTCGCAGGTGGACATTCCCCAGTTAATCAGCATCGAGATGAAAGCGGATTTACCGATACCGTGACCTGAGGCTCGGGCAATCATCAGCGGCTGGTGACGCGTTGCCGAGTTCTGCAGGTGCTCACCTATCTCGCGGAATGCATCAGCCTGCCACTGTCGCGGCCCGGTGGCGTGCGCCAGCTCTGTGCCATCCTCGCCCCACGGGAACGCATAAAGCGCATAACCCAGCGGGTCGTGCGTGAAGCTGGCGATATCGTCGATCAGTTGTTCTTCCGGGGATAGCACGGCATTGGTCACTGGTCACCGCCATTGTGCTCTTTCAGGCGCTTGCGCGCGGCGGCCATGCGGTCGGCGATAGTGACATTCACGTTAACTTCCATGCGCTCTTTGAACGCCATCACGTCGACGTGCTTACCGATTAGCTCGAGGTTCTTCACCTTGTCGGGCCATTTCACCTTCTTCAGGATATGCTCGACATCCTCAACAGAGAGATCCGCCTCTCCATTCTCTTTTTGCAGAGAAGCCTGGGTCGTCTTGATGGTAGCGATATCCATAGCACTGAGAGAGGTACGCCAGACCTTCGGCCATTCAGCGATCGGCTTCATCCCGCCGTCATCATTCAGGATATCCAGCACGTCCATCTGGTCGATTTCAACCAGGCGCAGCAGGACATAATCAGCGCTGACGCGCAGGCGCTTGTTGCGGTCTTCCATCAGCTCAGCAATTCGTTTCTGAATACGCGCATCGCGCATGTTCTGGCTGGCGAACTTTCCCGCTGTATTTGGTGAGTATCCGGCGTTAATTGCCGCCTGAGTCTGGTTCTCAGGGCATTTCACATACTCCTGGCAATAAGCCTCCTGCTGGACTGTCAGCGGCTTGAACTGCGTTGATTTTCGTTTCGGGTCCTTTGGCATGGTAACACTCCGGGTAATTATTACCGCTATGGTAATACTATCATGCCAGCCAGGATGTTACATGATCGGAATATCATCTTCTCTCTGCCAGTCGACGCGATTAACCAGGAACGTCAGCACCCCTTTCACGTCGACATCATCCAGCGCATCGCCTTCAATTGTTTCGCCGTCCTCGGTGATAATTGCCTTACCGCGCACCACTGCAAACTGCAGGAGACCGCACAGAGATATCAGAATGTTACTACCCTGCTTTGGCCTGATGGCGGTGTTGATAACGGCGTATCCGGCGCTGGTTTCGATAACCCGGCAATTACCATCAATGTGGCACAGGATATTGGGGGAGAGTGTACGCTCGACGTAGTCTTTGGCTGGAGATGGAAAACCCATGATGACCTCACATAAAAATACTGTATATTTAAACAGTATAATCGTGTGAGGCTTTAGTCAATCCGTCGTGACATGTCACAGAGGTAATTTTGTTTCGTGCCAGCCGAGTGTGGCCCAGCACTGAGAATCGCCAGCGCACGGGCATGACGCCACCGGCAGCGCATCGCCACACTTACCGCAGCGTCGCTTGCTGATTGAATTTATACGGCCGCGCACCCGCGCATCATCCTGGCGGATCAGCAATGCGATATACTCGGCCATATCATATGGATCACGACCAGGGCGCCGGGCGGCACAATTGCGCGCCAACATTTCCTGCTCCTGCTCATCCAGCACCAGTTCAATTTTGCGCTCACCGGCGGCGGACTGCCTCGCGCGCTGCGCGGCTTTGCGTTCTGCTGGGGATTTAGCCACGAATCGCACTCCACGCCAGATTGATTAATGATTCCCAGGCAATGTAAACCCGGATGCCAGCAGCCAGGCCGAAGCCAATCACCATGGCATAAAGCAGAGCGTTGCACTTGGTCATCACTTCACCCCCTGCGGGGCGGCTGGCAGCGGCATCCAGTGGGTAACAATCCCGCCATTTTCGCTTTCAACCCACCACCGTTCCCCATTCCATGAACAGTTCCATTGATAGTGGGATTTTCCCAAGTCATTTTGCTCTTCCACATAGCACCAGTAACGACCACCTTCCTCTGGAAGTCGTTCGCTTACCGGAATCCATGTATCCGGAATTCCCGGAGAGTTGCCCAACTTGTTAGCCGTCGTTACAGGTTCATCCTGGAGCATGGCGGCGCGGCGCCCAGCCTTCCACGCAGATTCAGCCATCACGCCCAGCATTTGCTTAGCTGCTGTGGTGTATTGGTTATGCTGATAATTCTCCTGCCACTCCCTGCCAAACCACGAATAGAAATTATCGTCGGCATCAACTACCGGCGCTGGCTGCGCGTGGCGATAGAGAGGGATTCTGGATTCGCCGCTTAATTCATCTTTGATGTAGGGCCAGACGCGACCGCAACTCCTGTATCCCTCAGTCAGATCCTCTAGCATCCTCTCTCCAATGTACGCCACCGGCTCGCTGTCCATTGCGGACAGCGCCATGCGGGCCAACTCTTCAATTTCATCGTGACTTGGCGGTAGCGTCATTGCGCGATGAAAGTTAGCGATTAGCTCGATACGTTCTCTGGTTAATTTACTGGTCATTGGTTGGCTCCTTCTGCTTGATACTTTTCAAACCAGAACACAACAGGCTTTGCGACGATTTCAACGAGACCGAAGCGCTCAGCGGTGCGGAAGTTAACGCTGCTCTTTCTCCCCCGTTCAACCTGTAGAGAGATTTGTTTTCTGAACATCTCCAGCGAGTAAGAGGTTTTGAACAGGTTGCAAGGAGCGCACGCCGGATACTGATTTTCCAAAGTGTCTGCGTAGATATTCCGCACATCTCCAGTGGCTTTAAGCTTGAAAATTCCTTTTTCAGCGGCCTTCATATCCTGCTCAGAGATTCTTGCCACAGGCTGTACGTGGTCAGCATGCCAGCCCTTTTCAGGAAGCTCACACCCGCAGTAAGCGCAGCGGCCCCCAAATTTCATGCGCAATTCTGCGCGCTGTTTTTTGGTCAGTGCCATCACTCAGCCTCCCTGACGTCGACGCCAGCAGCTCGCATAGCCCTTATGGCATTCTGTGTGCCATCAACAAACCCGTTGCAGTAATCCTTGCTTCCGCCAGACATGTGCTGTACGGCTGCCAAATCGCAATCTGGCAGCTTCACGGTGACGGTGCGGGACTCCAGCTCGGCGATGCGCTGGCGGTAATCAGCCACCATTCGACGCACTCCTTCAAGCGGCGTGACATCACCTCCGTCTGGTGGGTCCATGTACTCAACGCCTGGAGGCAGGAGCTTGCAAAGTTCTTCGTCTACCTGCTGCGCCTTCTCCAGCGCCTCTACCAGCACATCAAGGTCTTCAAGTTTTACAAACGTAACATCGTCGCCGAAATCTTTTGCATGGGCAGCGCGACGTTTGAGGCTGGCAATCAGTCGGTTGATTTCAGTCATGCTGCACCGCCTTCTACGCGCTTGAACTCGATAACCCAAACCCAGGGATTAGCATTCCAGTTTTCCTGCCCGTAAATCGATTGCCACAGGTAGGCAAAAGCATCGGTAGCATCAGGCTCTGGATTGGCGCATCCGCATGGCTCAGGTTCCCCGCAATTCAGACAGCCACCGTCAATAATGCCTTCTGCTCGCGCATCCTCTTCGCTGATAGCGTTCAACCGCTCAACCCGCACGTCTGTAATTTCCAGCAGAATGCGGCTGGCCCATCGCGGCATGTGGATGCTGGGACGCCAGCGGCCTTCTTCTGGCCAGTCTGCTGGAGTTGTGGCGCGGTACGCTAAGTCGTGGCTGTTCTGGTCGATGTTGTAGCGCGCCCACGTCTCACGGACCCAGATGCGATCGCCGACGCCTCCGAACGGGCATGAGATAGCACCCAAAACAGGGTTCATTCCTGTGTGGTCTTTTTCGCCGAGCACAACGAAAATCTCTTCTCCGTTGATGTCCCATTCCTTGCAGAACTTCACGGCGCCGTCAGTCCCTTTAACAATCCGCCGAGTCTGCGTCTTCCGACCGTCGAGAATGGCACGAACCATTTCCCCGTTAAAAATCATTCCGCGTTCAGTCATTTGTCGGCCCTCTCGCGCAGCTGCGACTCTACTTGGCATGCAATGCTCAGCGCTGATTCCATTCCAACCATTTCATCCTGATAGCAGGATGGAGACTGGATATGTTTCTCAAATGCAGACTTAGCCAATGCCACCCCATCAGCCTTAATCCCGGCTACGATGCGATCGGTGGCGGGAGTTGATACCAAGTCAACCAGCCGGTAATCGCATGTTTGATAGGTATGCTGGCTATGGGAGGTATGCTTCCCTTGGGCATCGAAGCCTTGAGCCTGCTGAATTACGACACCCCATGACACGCGATTAACATCTTCACTCCAGCCGTCGTCTGCATCCTCACGGTATGCATCAATCTCCGCCTGTGCTGTGTCGATAGCGCTCTGTTTATCTTTGAAATAATCAAAACCGTATTCAGGCGAGTATGCGAAGTAAGTGACACCTGCTTTTAGCGCCAAGTTATCCGCCGCCAGCTGCTTCACCCAGTCCTGCAGGTCTACGCCAGCCGGACAGCCTGATTCCTCTTTGCTCTTCTCGATAGTTAACAGTGCTGCTGTGAGTTCGTTATTCATGAGCACACCCCATTGCGAACAACCATGACGCCAATAGCGATCACCGAGACAATCACTCCCCACACTGCCAGGCATGCACCGATGCCGAGTATCCATGCCTGACGACGACTTAACTTATTCAGATCCATCATTACCCCCGATTACCCGCTTAACTTATTGATTCATTTGATATCTATGAAGATCGTCAATTCAGAACTCTTCGACCTTCCAACCGCCGCCGGCTTTGGCTGGTAGCTTCGTTACCCCGATGATCCGGAACGGATACTGTTCAGCTGCGACTTTGGTTTTCACCCTGGCGTCGTCTGTCCAGTAGCCCTTCACTTCGTGCAATTCCATTTGCCCGCCGGCAAGCATCACTGCGAAGTCAGGCGTGTAGAACGTGTTGTCAGCCAGTCGCAGCTTGATACCTTCGAACCGGTACCAGGCGATTTCCCCGTAACGCTTACGCAGTTCAAGCTGTTGCGCGTAGGCGGTTTCGGTTTTGTTCATCTGGCCAGACTTGAGCCTTCCGAGTGCCTGAAGTTGTTTCTTCATGATTTACCTCTTGGGTAATTTAAATCCATATACGGATTATATTCAATAGCTATGCGCATTTATTTTTACCTTGCAGGTAACAATTTGGGCGTAAAAAAATGCGCTACCGCGCCGCTGTCGCTTATCAGGATGGATGTCAGCCCCTGAATCCTTGCGGGATCCTCGTATCCGGCACAGATATGGCGTTTACATCCCGCCGGGTAAGTGATTCCTTCAGCTCGAAAAGCCCTTTCCACCCCTTGGCCATGCTCTGCTTCACGATCTGCATCTGTCGTTCATGGTTTCCACCAGAAAGGTTTATCAGCTCTGTGATAGCTGCTCCCTCGCTCCGCTCTGTAGGTGCATAGGCTTTGAATCGCATTTCAGCCCGATATCTTTTCCACTCATCCCATGCACTGGCATTGAGTTGCTCAGGGTACGGATACTGTTTCACCTGCTTTCTATCCCGTGGGGGGTTGGGGGGATCTATATCTTTTATATCTTCTCTTCTCTTCTCTTCTCTGGTCCGCATTTCGTCCGCTTCTGATGCGGACATTTTGACGACATTTCTCTTAACTCTTTTCCTGTCTGCGTCCTGTGCCCGACGCTTTGCAGACTGTCCGTTATGGGCTTCAAAGCGCGGCATTACTAGGCTTTCACCATCTTCTTCAAGCCATCCAACTGCCATCATCGCCCGGGCAAAGCCTGGAAATCCGATGAGATCATCAAGCGTCTCAGGACTGTAACCATCAAGAAAGCCATCAACAGAATGGACATCAAAAAGACACCATGCGGAATGTAGTCCGCCAACTATCCGAAGTCTGTCCGCTTTCAATGCGGACGCCATGCGGACAACTTTTGGATGCGTATGAAGGTCAGCGCGCATCTTTATCCAGTCACCGGCCATCGTTTACCTCCACATAAGCACGAATGAACTCAGCGGCAGCCTGAGCGTTTATGGCGTTGCCGTAGCCTTTTAGTCTGCCGACGCGGTTGCTGCTTGCCACTCTTGCCACCCCGGGCTCGACTCGTCCCAGGCGCGCGGCAGCCCCATCAACCAGCGGGAAAGTGCCGGGTTCAACTGGACGCCATTTCCCATCTCGACATAAGAGCCAGTCCGCATCTCGCCAAAAACCGTTAACCTCAAGGGGCCGCATAAGCTCGCTGCCCAGCCGATTTTGTTCGGAGTTTCTCGACCATCTCCGCTCATCTGCACTGTAGTCGCATTGGTGATATTGCTCACTTGAGGAGTTGGGCATCCCGTCATGAACGCCTGGCGCGGCAGCTGGTCCAGTCGTTCCTTCCCGTCCCGCTGCGCCGTCATTCCCGCCGAGTCTTTCCAGTCGCGCGACGTTGGTGTCACCCAGCCCGCCATTCTGGCGGCTCCTCCCAATGTCGATCCCCTGTTCGGCGCATTTGCAGCTGCACCCAATCCCCTGACCTGGTTGTTGTCGATCGTGGTTGGCGTCGGCCAGCCGGACATCATCGCCGCTGTTTGAATATTCATCCCGCCCTGGCGCCCAGACGTTCCCGCGCCGGTCACTGATGACGCTGTCGGCGTTGGCCACCCAGTAGGCCCGCTCTCTGATGTGCGGCGCACCGATGCCCGCTGACGTAAACGGCACAAGCCCGAAGGCGTATCCCACTCCTTCCAGGTCTGCTTGTACAAGGTCGAACCATGTGTTTGCGTTACCGCTTGCAACCTGTTCGCCAAAGACATGCTGAGGTCTGCGCTCGCTGATGAGATGGAAGAAGTGGGGCCATAAGTGCCGCTCGTCAGCAAACCCATCGCCTTTGCCTGCCGCGCTGAAAGGCTGGCACGGGCAGGAGCCAGTCCAGACCGGGCGATCGTCAGGCCATCCTGCGAGGCGGAGGGAATGGGACCAGACACCGATACCGGCGAAAAAGTGGCACTGGGTAAATCCTCTGAGGTCGTCAGGTGTGACATCTTCAATACTCCGTTCGTCAACTTCGCCTGGGGCGATATGCCCGGCGGCTATGAGGTTGCGCAGCCATTGAGCTGCAAAAGGGTCTATTTCGTTGTAATACGCGGCGGATGTCATGCCTCACCCCTTGCAGCTTTCAGGGCGCAGGTAAATTCATCGCGGTGACGGTGTGCGCTATTCATTGCGCACTCAACGCATGTTCCGTTCAGAACATAACGCTCTGCAAGATGACCATTACGGCAGCGCTTTCCGGTGAAGTACCGGTTAAGACCGGCCTTCGCCGCCTCCATTCTGGTAACTATCTTCACTTTGCTGTCTCCATTTGGTTATTGTTATCGGTCATTTTGTGCTGAGCATGAAAAAAGATCAACCGTATATGGATGATTATTACCTTTGAGGTACGAATAGATATGAAAAGACCGCCAGAAGGCGGCCTGAAGGGGAATTTTTAGGGGATCAGGAGTAGAAGAAGTAAGCCAGCTCCGGCTTTGATTTAACCCATTCGCGGGATTTGCATGCCTTAAACAGTCCATTCATCAATGCCTTACCAGGCATTTTGCGCTTACCCGTCAGGTGAGTCTGGATGTAATGGCTGGTCGTTCCTGCCTCTTCTGCGAACGCTTCACGCTCATCCGGCGTCAGCGCAAGCCAGTGCTTTTTAAAATCGAACTGCGTGTTCTCGCTCATAACTATTGCCTGATATTTATTTCAGATAATGAATATTCACCCATAAGGTAACAAAAATCAATGTTTGTTACCGCAGGGGTGCATTTACCCGAGAGGTAAAAAGGCAGTAAATTGAAACACTAAATGATTCACATATGAGAAATATTTTACTGACATGAAAAGCATCCACGATATCCGGCGCGAAAACCTGAAAGAGCTGATTTACCGTGAGTTCAACGGAATTCAGTCTCGCCTGGCGGAGCGGATGGAGACCCAGCCAAATCTGATTAACCGCTGGGCAAGCGGCAAAAAGATAATTGGTGACGTGGCTGCGCGTAAAATTGAGAAGGCAGCTAACAAGCCGACCAACTGGCTCGACATCGATAAATTCATGCCAGTACATGAAGAGGTGCAGGATGTCGATTTCGGAGAGATTGGCAAGCTGGCATCATGGAACCTTAAACGCTGGATGAGCGAGAACCGAAACCTGTCATCTCAACAGCGCCTGGCGGAAGAGTCTGGCGTCAGCCAGTCTACAATTAACCGGTTCCTCAACAACGAGGCCAGCATATCCATCACCAACCTGGCGGCGCTGGCTGAGCCGTTCGGGCGCCATGCCTACGAGCTTTTGCTGCCACCAGATGACCCGGCAGCCATCGAATATGACCGTGCCCGGTACAAATTGTTACCTGAGTCCGACAAGATGGCTATCGCGAACTACATTGATTTCGTGATTGTTAAGCACGAAAAGCCTCACCAATAATTCCATAATAAACAACAAGTAAGCCGCCATTGAGCGGCTTTTTTTATGCCTCCATTATTACCTGTCGGGTAATTTTTTACGTTCATATCTATTGACTTCAAATCACATACGGATAATTATTACCTCAACGGTAACAAGCCGAGGTAACAAATTATGCAGTGGAAGATCATCAACGGTTGGTACTGCGTTACGGCATGCGGGCTGATGAGCTGGAAGTTTCGCACGCTGACAGAGGCCATTAGCTGGGCATTCGTTAACAAGCTGGCGGCCAGGACTGAAATGGATATGGGGGTGAGCAAATGATTTCAACTCAACAGCAACGCAACCTGCAAAAAATCATGGCTGGTTTTGATCGCGACTACCGCGTCGCCGAGATGCTTCACGAACGCCAGGTTGAACTGCAGGAAACTCTGAAAACTGAATACCTGCTTCCGGCATTCGACAATCTGCGCCGCGCTGGCGTCCGTCAGGAAATCATCAATGCCGCGGTAGAAAGCGTGGAGTTTGAAGAATCACTGGCGGCATTCATCAGCGAACTGACCGGGATCGTTGGTAAGTGGGATGTAGCTGACCAGATCGACAGCGCGAGGACGGCGGCATGACACCTGGCATTTATCACGATATCAGCAACGAGGATTACCACGCCGGCGACGGCGTGAGTAAGTCACAGCTGGATATGGTTGCAAAGAACCCTGCCCTGCTGAAATGGGTAAAAGCGGCGCCGGAGGATGAAGATAAAAAATCTGCGCTGGATATGGGTACCGCCCTTCACTGCCTGCTGCTGGAGCCGAAAGAATTCGACAAGCGTTTCATAAAAGAGCCAAAAGTTGACCTGAGAACAACAAAGGGAAAGGCAGCGCTGGCTGAATTTAAGGATTCAATTAAGGGATCCAATATGACGCCAATACCTGATGAAGACTGGAGAAAACTCGGGTTAATGCATAAGAGCGCCATGGCTCACCCGGCGGCGCGCTGGATGCTTGAAGCGCCAGGCCACTGCGAAACATCGATGTACTGGAACGACGATGAGACCGGCGAGTTGTGCCGGATCCGTCCTGATAAGTGGCTAAACGAGCACAACGTGATTGTCGACGTGAAGAAAGTGGCAGATATGGACCGCTTTGCCCGCCACATCGAGGAGTTTCGTTACCACGTTCAGGATGCCATGTACCGGGAAGGTGCACAGAAAGTAACTGGTGAGCCACACGGATTCTTCTTCCTAGCAGTAAGCGAAACGATCGACTGCGGTCGATACCCGGTACGCGTTTTCGAACTTGATGCACCAGATGTTGATGCGGGCATGGCGCTGTTCCGCCGTGATCTGAATACCTATCACCAGTGTCGCCTTTCAGATGAATGGGGCGGCGTGGAAATTATTAAACGCCCTGAGTGGGCACGCAAACAGGATATGTACGTATGAGCAACGATATCGCAATCACCTCTCAGCCAGGCGCTACCGTCGGCACAGCCGCGGCTATTTTCAGTCCTGAAGGCATGGATCGTCTTGTTCGCTTTGCAACTCTGATGGCGGACAGCAAGGCAACCGTTCCGCAGCACCTTGCAGGAAAACCTGCTGACTGCCTGGCGGTAACAATGCAGGCGGCGCAGTGGGGAATGAACCCGTTCGCGGTAGCGCAGAAAACGCATGTTGTAAACGGCACGCTGGGCTATGAAGCGCAACTGGTTAACGCCGTTGTTTCGTCTTCCAACCTGCTGGCCACCCGCCTGAATTACCGTTGGGATGGCGACTGGTCGAAGGTAAACGGAAAGAGCGATAAGTCACCATCACTCACCGTCACTGTTTCGGCAATTCTCAAAGGAGAGTCAGAACCGCGTGAACTGACGATCAGCATGGCTCAGGTCGGCGTGCGTAATTCCCCTCTGTGGGAACAGGATCCGCGTCAGCAACTGGCTTACCTGTGCGTTAAGCGCTGGGCCCGTCTGCACGCCCCTGATGTTCTCCTTGGTGTCTACACACCGGATGAGTTGCAGGAAGCGCAGCCGCGCGTTGAGCGTGACATTACCCCAGCACCAGCTACTGCGTCAGGCATGAACAAACTGATCAACACGAAGCCAGAACAGAGTCAGGAAGAGCGACAGCGCAAAGCAGATGACCGTGATCCCGATGAAATGCTGACAGCATTCACCGATGCAGCAATGAACTACAACACCATTGCTGATCTGGATAAAGCATACAAATACGTTGCCAAAAACCTAGCCAATGATGATGAGCGCCTGGCGAAAGCAACGGACGTGTACACCATCCGACGCGACGAACTTAACGAAATTCCGATGTAACCACCACCGCGGCGCCACGCGCGCCGCACCTGTATCAAAGAGAGGTTTTTATGAAAGGTGCTTTAGGTAAGAAGGAACTCCTGGCGGTGGTGCCACTGTCATGGAGCACGATTGACCGCCTGGAGGCTGCAGGCGAATTCCCTAAGCGTTGGTATATCACCGACCGTCGCTGTGCATGGACTAAGGAAGAAGTTGAAAAATGGCTTGATGAAAGAAAGGCCAATAGCCCTGAGGCATACACAGGAAAAAAGCCACCGGTTGATCAGAGAGTTTATCGCCCGGTGAGTTCCGCGGCATGAAGGCGTTAGCGCGCCATTGGGGAAAGTGGTCAGGGTGGTACTGGTACCTGGCCGCTGTATCCGCCTGGCTATTTCTGCTGGCGGTCATATTCGTAAAAGGCTGGATAAGATGAGCAAATTAACCAGATTGCAGAAGTACCATCTCGGCTACGCGCCGCGCAGATCATTGAAGGTAGTCGCAGAATCACCGGCAGCTCTTGAAATCGAACGGCGCGCCATCTCACGCGAAGAACGCGGACAGTTTCGACTCGCATCACGACTTTGGCTTGAATGCCTCGATGCCGCACAAACTGAAGTGGAAAGAGCAAGGATCGCCATCCGCCGCGAGCAGTGCATTACCAAAAGCATGAAGTTGCGCCGTGGAGAATACAACGGTATCGGATGTCGCGGGGTGGTTTATGACTAAGTACACCCTGATTTATGCGGATCCGCCTTGGGTATACCGCGATAAAGCCGCAGACGGTAACCGCGGCGCCGGGTTCAAATACCCGGTGATGAATGTACTGGATATCTGCAGGTTGCCGGTGTGGGAGCTCGCCGCCGACGATTGTCTGCTGGCGATGTGGTGGGTGCCAACTCAGCCGGTTGAGGCGCTGAAAGTTGTTGAAGCGTGGGGATTCAAGCTTATGACCATGAAGGGATTCACCTGGCACAAGACGAACAAGCACAAAGGTAACAGTGCGATCGGCATGGGCCATATGACCAGGGCGAATAGTGAAGATTGCCTGTTTGCGGTACGTGGGAAACTGCCGGCGCGCATGGATGCCTCTATCTGTCAGCACGTCACGGCGCCGCGCCTGGAGAACTCGCGCAAACCAGACGTTATCCGCGAGAAACTGGTGCAACTGCTTGGCGATGTCTCACGCATTGAACTCTTCGCCCGCCAGTCATCGCACGGTTTCGATGTGTGGGGGAATCAGTGCGCGGCGCCGGCGATTGAACTGCTGCCCGGCTGCGCAATACCGGTAGTGAATACGGAGGCCGCATGAATATCTACGATGAGCCATCCATGATCCGCCAGCTTGAAGAGGCCCGCGCAGTTATCAATCAGCGAAATGGTGAAATCCTTCGCCTGCAGAGAGAAGCAGAGCGCTACCGAGAGCAGCGTGATTCAGCAAACGCAATGGTTACTTTTCTTCGTGAGTTGCTGGCGAAAGGTACAGCGCTGCTACCTCACCAGTCCGTCATTGTATTGAACCATGCATACGAGCATCTAAGGGAATGTCCGTACTGCCACAAACTTCACGATGACAGACTAACGTGCACCGCATTTAATGAGGTTAACTGATGAGCACCAAGCACCAAATCAATGAATTAAAGAAACGAATAGATCCGGCGGTGCTCAATGCGGCCGCCGATGAATACTCGGACATGCTGATCACATTATGCCTGTGCATGAAAATGGCTGGCCCGACTCACGCAAACATTCGCGGCTGTGCTGTCATGCTGAAACAGCGCCTTGTGACATGTCACAGCAGGAATGCACTGGACACCATACTAAATAGCTGGGATCCGGTTGGTGCATTTCTGAGTATGCGGCGCGAAGCAAACGAGGCGGCATTATCTCACGGCGATCCGATTGACGTATTCGTATAGCCGCCAGGCAGTGGCTTTACTTCCCACCCATCCATTTTTCAAACGCAGACGGGGAGAACGGCACCAGGTCGTAATGCTCCCCGTTTATCCATGCATCAATCATATCAGCCCACTGCTGCAGCATGTACGCGCGCTGCCGCGAATACTCAGCACGGTTGTATACTGCGCGGACTCCCTTCTGCTCATGCGCTAATGCCTTTTCTATCCAGTCAGACGGGAATCCGGCCTCATGCAGCAGGGTGCTGGCCGTGCGGCGAAGGTCGTGAACGGTGAGAGGCTGTATGCTTTCACCAGCATCTATAGCTGCCACCACCGCCCGATCGATAACTGAATTCAGCGCCGCATTAGAAAGCGGCTTACTGGTGCTGTATCTTCCAGGCAACAGGTAATCACTTCCACCAGCACACATCTGCAGGCCAACCATCAGATCCTGAGCCTGTGACGGCAAATAGATAACATGCTCACGGCTCGCCTTCATTCTGCCGGCTGGAATAGTCCACGTTGATTTTGCGAAATTAACCTCACCCCAGGTGGCCAGAGTGAATTCACCTTTCCTAACCATGGTGATAAGAATGAGCTTTACCGCTAGCTTGAGCGTTGGCAATGTGCTGACGGTATCAAGTGCGCGGAAAAGCACGCCAATCTCTTCAGGCTTCAGGCAACGATCACGCGGCTTGAATGTGGCAATAGCGCTTGGCTTTATATCCGCCGCCGGGTTGAAAAAACCATGCCCGCGGTCGTTCGCATAGCGATAAACGCTGCTGATAATCTCTCTTGCCTGTACTGCTGTCGCCCGCCCGCCACGTTCAACTATCCTGTCGCACAGATCCCTCACCATCCTGGTGCTGATCTCACCCATCAGCTTGTTACCCAGAGCAGGAAGAATATCCCTGTCGATAACGGCCTGCTTCATATCGCGCGTACTGTCGGCGAGAACGACATGCTTCATATAACTGTCGGTATGTACCGCAAAGGTTTCCTGACCACGTAGCTGCTTAATACCGTCACGCTTTGCTGCAGCGGGCGACATTCCTGACTTCAGGAGGATTTTTGCATCGACTAGTTCCTGCCTGGCTTCGGCAAGCGATATACCGTCACGGCCATACTGACCAATGACAAGCGTTTCCCGGCGCCCATTGATTCGATAGTCGTAGCGGAACGAGATGCTGCCTGACGTGAGTACGGCTACATACAGGCCATCACGATCTGTAACTTTATAGAGTTTCTCTTTCGGCTTGAGGTTTTTTAATTTGGTATCGGTAAGCACTGTTCACCCATTTTTTCATCCATGCTTTGACGGTATGAGAGTATACCTTTAGGGTAATACCGTCACGCGTACCGTCAAAAAATGTGGTGTAGAGTGAATAGTTATGAGTAGATATAAATAAAAACCCTCTGTAAAAACAGAGGGTTGATTTAGAAAATGAATAGAAATGATTAGCTATGAACTAGCTGTAAATCATTCCCACTCAATAGTCGCTGGCGGCTTACCGCTGATGTCATACACCACACGGGAAATACCGTTAACTTCGTTGATGATGCGGTTGGAAACACGGCCGAGGAAATCATACGGCAGGTGCGCCCAGTGCGCGGTCATAAAGTCGATGGTTTCTACCGCACGCAGGGAGACGACCCAGTCGTATTTACGGCCATCGCCCATCACGCCGACGGAGCGAACCGGCAGGAACACGGTAAATGCCTGGCTTACTTTGTCATACAGGTCGGCTTTGCGCAGTTCTTCAATGAAGATAGCGTCCGCGCGACGCAGCAGGTCGCAGTACTCTTTCTTCACTTCGCCGAGTACGCGAACGCCAAGGCCCGGCCCCGGGAACGGGTGGCGGAACAGCATGTCGTACGGCAGGCCCAGCTCCAGGCCAATCTTACGCACTTCGTCTTTGAACAGCTCTTTCAGCGGTTCAACGAGGCCCATCTTCATCTCTTTCGGCAGACCGCCCACGTTGTGGTGAGACTTGATGACGTGCGCTTTACCGGTCGCGGAAGCGGCGGATTCGATCACATCAGGGTAGATAGTGCCCTGCGCCAGCCATTTCACGTCTTCCAGCTTCAGCGCTTCTTCGTCAAACACTTCAACGAAGACGCGGCCAATGATTTTACGCTTCGCTTCCGGATCGTTTTCGCCCTTCAGCGCGGTCAGGAAGCGATCTTCCGCCGCAACGTGCACGATGTTCAGGCCGAAACGGTCGCCGAACATATCCATAACCTGCTCGGCTTCGTTCAGGCGCAGCAGGCCGTTATCCACGAATACGCAGGTCAGGTTTTTGCCGATGGCGCGGTGCAGCAGCATCGCGGTAACGGAAGAGTCAACGCCGCCGGACAGGCCGAGGATGACTTTATCTTCACCTACCTGCTGACGAATACGCTCAACTGCGTCGTCGATGATCTTCGCCGGCGTCCACAGCGCTTCACACTGGCAGATATCGCGCACAAAGCGCTCCAGCATACGCAGCCCCTGACGGGTGTGGGTGACTTCCGGGTGGAACTGTACGCCGTAGAAGCGTTTTTCTTCATTCGCCATGATGGCGAACGGGCAGCTTTCAGTGCTGGCAACGGTCACAAAGTCGGAAGGGATAGCGGTGACTTTATCACCATGGCTCATCCACACGTCCAGTAGCGGCTTACCGTCAGCGCTCAGCGCATCTTCGATGCCCTTGATCAGCGCGCTGTCGGTCTGCACTTCCACCTGCGCGTAACCGAACTCGCGCTCGTTGGAAGCTTCAACGTGGCCGCCCAGCTGCATGGCCATGGTCTGCATGCCATAGCATACGCCGAATACCGGTACGCCGGCTTCGAAGACGTACTGCGGCGCACGCGGGCTGTTGTCTTCGGTGGTGCTTTCCGGGCCGCCGGAAAGAATAATGCCGTTCGGGTTGAACTCGCGGATTTGAGCTTCGGTCACGTCCCAAGCCCAGAGCTCGCAATAAACCCCTAATTCACGTACGCGACGTGCAACCAGCTGGGTGTACTGAGAACCGAAGTCCAGGATAAGAATGCGATGTTTATGAATGTTATCCGTCATTGACGTTAATTCCAGAGAAGTAGCGATGATTGAATAAAAATCGCCCGGCGCGTAGCCGGGCGATGAAAATCAGGAGCCCATGCGGTAGTTCGGGGATTCCTTGGTGATCGTCACGTCGTGAACGTGGCTCTCCTGGATGCCCGCGCCGCTGATGCGCACGAACTCTGCTTTGGTACGCAGTGCGTCAATAGTACCACAACCGGTCAGACCCATACAGGAGCGCAGGCCGCCCATCTGCTGGTGAATGATCTCTTTCAGGCGGCCTTTATAGGCAACGCGGCCTTCGATACCTTCCGGTACCAGTTTGTCAGCGGCGTTATCGCTCTGGAAGTAACGGTCGGAGGAACCTTTGGACATCGCGCCCAAGGAACCCATACCGCGGTAGGATTTGTAAGAACGGCCCTGATAGAGCTCGATTTCACCCGGGGATTCTTCGGTACCGGCCAGCATGGAGCCAACCATCACCGCGGCGGCGCCTGCGGCAATCGCTTTGGCGATATCGCCGGAGAAGCGGATACCGCCATCGGCGATAACCGGAATACCGGTGCCTTCCAGCGCTTCAACCGCGTCGGAAACGGCGGTGATCTGCGGAACGCCTACGCCGGTAACGATACGGGTAGTACAGATGGAGCCTGGGCCGATACCCACTTTCACCGCGCTGACGCCAGCTTCCGCCAGGGCACGAGCACCCGCGCCGGTCGCCACGTTACCGCCGATGATTTGCAGGTCAGGATATTTAGCGCGCGTTTCGCGAATACGCTGCAGAACGCCTTCGGAGTGACCGTGAGAAGAGTCGATCAGCAGAACGTCAACGCCTGCGGCAACCAGCGCGTCAACGCGCTCTTCGTTACCGGCGCCAGCGCCAACGGCAGCGCCAACGCGCAGACGACCGTGCTCGTCTTTACACGCATTCGGTTTACGTTCCGCTTTCTGGAAATCTTTTACGGTGATCATGCCGCGCAGGTGGAAGCTATCATCCACTACCAGCGCTTTTTCTACGCGTTTTTCGTGCATTTTCGCGAAGACCACTTCACGGCTTTCACCTTCACGCACGGTGACCAGGCGCTCTTTCGGCGTCATATAAACGCTGACCGGCTGATTCAGGTCGGTAACAAAACGCACGTCGCGGCCGGTGATAATGCCGACCAGTTCGTTGTCTTCGGTCACTACCGGATAACCGGCGAAACCGTTACGTTCGGTCAGTTCTTTCACTTCGCGCAGGGTGGTAGTCGGCAGAACGGTCTGTGGATCGCTTACCACGCCGGATTCATGTTTCTTCACGCGACGGACTTCTTCAGCCTGGCGCTCGATTGACATGTTTTTATGAATAAAGCCGATGCCGCCTTCCTGGGCCAGGGCAATTGCCAGGCGCGCTTCAGTTACGGTATCCATCGCCGCGGAGAGCATAGGAATATTCAGGCGAATAGTTTTCGTCAGCTGCGTGCTGAGATCGGCGGTATTCGGCAGAACGGTAGAATGAGCGGGAACAAGGAGGACGTCGTCAAACGTCAGGGCTTCTTTAGCGATACGTAGCATGGGCAATATCTCGACCAGGGTGGATAAATATTGCCGTGGCATTATACAGAGCGTAACCGATTGCATCCACCCTTTTTTGCAAATAATACTTGCGATCCCCTCTCAGCGCGTTACTATCGACTGAATAACCTGCTGATTTAGAATTTGATCTTGCTCACATGTTGCCATCTCAATCCCCTGCAATATTTACGGTCAGCCGCCTGAATCAGACGGTTCGCTTACTGCTGGAACGCGAAATGGGCCAGGTATGGATAAGCGGCGAGATCTCTAACTTCAGCCAGCCCTCTTCCGGCCACTGGTACTTCACCTTAAAAGACGATAACGCTCAGGTGCGCTGCGCGATGTTTCGCAACAGCAACCGTCGCGTCACGTTTCGCCCGCAGCATGGCCAGCAGGTGCTGGTTCGCGCCAACATTACGCTTTACGAGCCTCGCGGCGACTACCAGATCATCGTCGAAAGCATGCAGCCCGCCGGTGAGGGCCTGTTGCAGCAAAAATATGAGCAGCTCAAGGCGCTCCTGACGGCAGAAGGGTTATTCGATCAAAGCCACAAGCAGGCGCTCCCCTCTCCCGCGCACTGCGTCGGCGTCATCACCTCCAAAACCGGCGCCGCGCTGCATGATATCTTACATGTGTTGAAACGCCGCGATCCCTCGCTGCCGGTGATTATCTACCCGACGGCGGTGCAAGGCGATGATGCGCCGGGGCAAATCGTGCACGCGATAGCATTAGCCAACCAGCGCCAGGAGTGCGATGTGCTGATTGTCGGGCGCGGCGGCGGTTCGCTGGAAGATTTATGGAGCTTTAACGACGAACGGGTGGCGCGGGCGATTTTCGCCAGCCGCATTCCGGTAGTGAGCGCCGTCGGCCATGAAACTGACGTCACCATCGCCGATTTCGTCGCCGACCTGCGTGCGCCGACGCCTTCTGCGGCGGCAGAGATCGTCAGCCGCAATCAGCAGGAACTGTTGCGTCAGCTACAGTCAGGCCAGCAGCGCCTGGAGATGGCGATGGATTACTTCCTCGCCAACCGCCATCGCCGCTTTACTCAGCTTTTTCACCGTTTACAGCAGCAACATCCTCAGCTGCGCTTAGCGCGTCAGCAAACCGAACTGGAGCGCCTGCGTCAGCGGATGCGCTTTGCGCTGGAAAGCCAGCTCAAACGTGCCGACCAGCGTCAGCAGCGCGCCGTGCAGCGGTTGAATCAGCAAAACCCGCAGCCGCGCATCCATCGCGCGCAGTCGCGTATTCAGCAACTGGAGTATCGTCTGGCGGAAAATATTCGCGCCCGCCTGAGCGAGCAGCGCGAGCGTTTCGGCAATACCGTGACGCATCTGGAAGCCGTCAGCCCGCTGGCGACGCTGGCTCGCGGCTACAGCGTCACCTCAGCCGGCGATGGCAAAGTATTGAAAAAAATCAAACAGGTGCAGGCTGGCGATGTCGTGACTACCCGGCTGGAAGATGGTTGGGTCGAAAGCGAAGTGACAGCCATCACTCCGGTGAAGAAAACGCGCGCCCGCAAAAAAGTCTGATTATCCTCCCGTTTCATGCGGGGATAACTATACTGCTGTCATGCCCTTTTAAAACCGTTCATCCGGCCAGGGAGCGTGATATGCCAGATACTCGTCCTCGTTTCGTGATTCCCCCCTACATTTTACGCCGCATTGTCGATCATGGCTCCGCTCAGCAACAGCGCTGCGCGCAGCAAACGCTGAGCCATGTACAAACCCTGATGGCGCACGTGCCGGGCCGCCCCGCTGCCGCTCATGTCGCCATGCCAGGCCAGCTTGAGCGCGACATTTACGATGCCAGGCAGACTCAGGAACTTCCAGGGATCCAGGTGCGTTTTGAAGGACAGCCTTCCAACGGCGATGTCGCCGTCGATGAGGCCTATGATTATCTCGGCATCACCCATGATTTTTTCTGGAAGAGCTATCATCGTGATTCGCTGGACAACCGCGGATTGAAGCTGACCGGCAGCGTCCACTATGGTCACGAATATCAAAATGCCTTCTGGAACGGGCAACAAATGGTGTTTGGCGACGGTGATGGCGAGATCTTTAATCGTTTTACTATTGCTATTGATGTGGTGGCGCACGAGTTAAGCCATGGCGTTACGGAGAGCGAGGCCGGGCTTATCTATTTCGAACAATCCGGGGCGCTCAATGAATCGCTTTCCGATGTTTTTGGCTCGCTGGTCAAACAATATCAGCGCCAGCAAACGGCAGATAAAGCAGACTGGATAATTGGCGAGGGGCTACTTGCGAAAGGTATTCACGGCCAAGGTCTGCGTTCGATGTCGCACCCGGGAACCGCCTATGATGACCCTATTCTTGGCAAAGACCCACAACCCGCCCACATGAAAGATTTTGTGCATACCCAGCAGGATAACGGCGGCGTGCATATTAACTCCGGCATTCCTAATCATGCTTTCTATCTCGCCGCCATCGCGCTGGGTGGTTTTGCATGGGAAAAAGCGGGATATGCCTGGTACGACGCGGTTTGTGATAAATCGCTGGCAAAAGACGCCGGTTTCCCGGCCTTTGCCAAGCTGACGATTCATCATGGCGAAAAACGTTTTGGTAAAGAGACCGCCGAGGCGATTCGAAAGGCCTGGGAGGATGTTGGAGTCACATCATGAACGAGGCAGACCTCAGCGATGACGCGATTATTGAGCTGGCCCGCGAAGGTGGCGTCGCCTGGATCCCGACGCTGAGCGGCATGCGTAAGATTGTCGTGGCGCAGCTTAACGAGCAACAAAAACAGCGCATCGCCGCAATACTGCAACAGTCGTTGCCGTTGGGCAAGCCGCCGGGCCAGCCGGATTCTCCGGGTAGCGGCGACCAGCGTTTTTTTCGCATCCAGATAATCAGCGCCCAACACTATCACAGCCTGATCATTCTCATCCCGGAAGAGCGCGCGCCGCAGGCGCTGGTTGAACTCTGGCGAAATGGTGAAGGCTGCGTTAGCGATTAACCGAGCACAAATTCGACGCGTTTTTTCGAAATCAGTCCGTGGCCGTGCTGGCAGAAATAATCCACCGCGCCGCAGGCCTTCAGTACTTCCAGCGGCTGATGGCAGTCCGGGCAGCGCGCCTCTACAGCAAACTCTTTCTCACAGTGCGCGCAATGCGCGCCGTTGCCTTGCGTTTCCAACCGGGCATGGCAAATCGGGCAATTGAGTTCCATGGTGCCTCCTTCTCATAATGAATAGCATGAGTTTATCACGTCATACGTCAGCGTTGCTGACCCGCGAAGCGTTGAATAGGGTAGATAAAAAAACCCGCCAGCGGCGGGTTTCTGCATTATTTGCTTTTCTTGATATGCTTAATCAAGCGCTTACGCTTACGCATCTGGTTCGGCGTCAGGGTGTTGCGTTTATTGGCAAACGGGTTTTCCCCTTCCTTGAACTGAATACGGATCGGCGTACCCATGACATCCAGGGATTTACGGAAGTAGTTCATCAGGTAACGCTTATAGGAATCAGGCAGGTCTTTCACCTGGTTGCCGTGAATCACCACGATCGGCGGGTTATAACCGCCGGCGTGCGCATATTTCAGCTTCACGCGGCGACCGCGTACCAGCGGCGGCTGATGGTCTTCTGCCGCCATGGTCATAATACGCGTCAGCATGGCGGTACCCACGCGACGGGTGGCGCTGTCGTATGCTTCACGCACCGATTCGAACAGGTTGCCGACGCCGCTGCCGTGCAGAGCGGAGATAAAGTGCACGCGGGCGAAGTCGATGAAGCCCAGACGGAAGTCGAGGGTTTCTTTCACCTGCTCTCTCACTTCCTGGCTCAGGCCATCCCATTTGTTGACCACGATAACCAGGGAACGACCGCTGTTAAGAATAAAGCCCAGCAGCGACAGATCCTGATCGGAGATGCCTTCACGGGCATCAATGACCAGCATCACCACGTTGGCGTCTTCAATCGCCTGCAGCGTCTTGATGACCGAGAATTTCTCCACGACGTCGGTAATTTTGCCGCGCTTACGCACGCCGGCGGTATCGATCAGCACATATTCGCGTTCATCGCGCTGCATCGGAATGTAGATACTGTCGCGGGTTGTGCCCGGCATATCGTAAACCACCACGCGATCTTCGCCGAGAATACGGTTAGTCAGCGTTGACTTACCGACGTTCGGGCGGCCGACGATCGCCAGCTTAATCGGCAGATCTTGCGGGTTGAAGTCGTCTTCCGGCTCTTCAACTTCTTCGCCGTTTTGCTCGGCTTCAAACTGCGCCCAGTAGGCGGCGTCTTCATCCACTTCTTCCTGCGGATTAACCTCATCTACCCACGGTAGCAGCACGTGTTCCAGCAGGCTGGTAACGCCGCGACCATGCGAAGCGGCGATCGGATAAATATCGCCCAACCCCAGCGACCAGAAGTCGGCCATCGCCTGATCGACGTCGATGCCGTCGGTTTTGTTCGCCACCAGGAAGGTCGGTTTTTCGCGAGAACGCAGATGTTTGGCGATCGCGGAATCCGCCGGCATCAGGCCCGCGCGCGCATCAACCATAAACAGCACCACGTCGGCCTCTTCAATCGCCAGCAGAGACTGTTCCGCCATCCGGGTTTCCACGCCTTCTTCCGTACCGTCGATACCGCCGGTATCGATACAGATGAATTCGCGGCCTTCCACTTCAGCACGACCGTACTTACGGTCGCGAGTCAGCCCCGGGAAATCCGCGACCAACGCGTCACGAGTGCGCGTTAAGCGGTTGAAGAGCGTGGATTTTCCAACGTTAGGGCGCCCGACAAGCGCGACCACAGGTATCATGTTAAATGCCTCATACAAATTGCAATACAACCTCATTTTACGAGGTTTTTTAAAAAGTCAAAACGGCCCCTGTCTGTCAGGAGCCGTTTATTAAAGCGATACTACCGCGCGAGTTAACGCGTGATCGAATACAGCGTACCGTCTTTGGCCTGGATAAGCAGGCGACCGTCGGCGATAACCGGGTCGGTCAGGAAACCGGAGCTATCGACTTTCTGCTGCGCCACAAAGTGGCCGTCTTCCGGATTAATCCAGTGCATGTAACCTTCGCTGTCGCCTACCACCAGGCTGCCGTTATACAGCGCCGGAGAAGTCAGCAGACGGTGCAGCAGATCGCTCTGGGTCCACAGTGTTACGCCGCCATCGGTGGTCAGCGCCAGCAGACGGTCATTCTGATCGACCAGATAGATACGGTCGCCGTCAACGATGAAATCGTTCACAGAACCCAGTTCGCGTTTCCAGATAATCTGGCCGCTGCGCAGATCCAGCGCGGTCAGGTTGCCATTATAAGCCAACGTATAAACAACGCCATTAACGATAACCGGCGTGGTGTCAACGTCGTTCAGACGGTCGATTTCAGTCGGGCCGGTGGCCGTAGAAATACGTTGCTGCCAAATCATCTGCCCCTGCTGCATCAGCACGGCGCTGACGCGACCGTTGTCACCGCCGACAATCGCCGCGCCATAAGCGGTGGCCGGAGCGGACTCACCGCGCAGGGAGAGCGCAGGCATGTCCAGGTTCACGGTCCATTTTACCGCGCCGTCGGTTTCGTTCAGCGCCTGCAGCTGACCGTTGCTGGTATGCACCAGTACCATGCCATCGCTAACGACCGGACGAGAAATCGCTTCACCCGCCACACGGCTCTGCCACGCGACGGTACCGTCGCTGGTATTCAGCGCGAACAGCTGCGCCTTTTCAGTACCAACATAAACGTGGCCGCCGGAAACGGTCAGCCCGCCGGAGAGCAGCGCCGGGGCGCGCGAGAACCAGCCGTCTTTTTCCGCCAGGTTCACCGACCAGACTTCTTTACCGTCTTCAGCGTGCAGCGCTTTCACGGTGCCTTTACGGTCAGCCGCATACACAACGCCGTCGGCAAAGGCCGGGTGCAGGTTGGAATAGAAATCACCGATACCATCGCCAACAGAAGTGCTCCAGGACGTGGACGGCGTAAACTGGTTTTCCACCGTCGGCAGCGGTGACATTTTCACCACATCTTCTTCGCTGTTAAACAGCGAGCAACCGCTCAGTAAGGTGACGGAAAGCAGCCCTGGCAAAAGTAATTTACGCAATTGCATCGAGTCCCTCTCAGATGGACAAATTATTTATTTTCATACGCATCATTTCGCTGAGCGCTGGCGATGCATCGCTTTTCACGCCTGCTTCCCAGGCCGCGCGGGCACCCTGCTTGTCGCCTTTGCTCAGCAGAATTTCACCGCGCAAATCGGCAACGATAGCGGTCCAGCCTTCGCCTTTAATGCCTTCCAGGGTTTTCAGCGCCGCATCCGGCTGCTTAAGCTGCAGCTGTACGCGGGCCAGACGCATATTGATAACCGATTTCAGGTTATCGTCAGAGGCGGCCGCCAGCCCTTGTTGCAGCTGCTTCTCCGCGCCCTGCAGATCGTTTTTATCGACCAGACGCTGCGCGAGCTCCAGCGATGCGAACGCGCCATAGGTGTTTTTGCTGTCGCCGGCGAATTTCTCCGCTGCGGTCAGGGTTTCAGGCGAACCTGACTTCAGCGCGGAAATGGCATTCTCATAGGCCAGAGAGGAATCCCGGGCCGAATCCAGCTGATGGGAAGTCCAGTAGCGCCAGCCAACCAGCGCGCCGATCCCTAAAATCACCCCGACGGCCAGCGCTTTACCGTTCTCGGCAAAGAAACGCTTGAGGGCGTCGACCTGCTCGTTTTCGTTGTTGAAAGTTTCCACGCAGTCCTTCTCCTGACTAATAGTTTCCGGGAAATTAACCCAGAAGTGTGCGCAAATGCGCGGCAACGCTATCCTGCGTTACGGTAGTTTGCTCACCTGAGCGTAAATCCTTCACTACCACGTTTCCGTCAGCAATTTCTGACTCACCGACCACCAGCGCGACCCGCGCGCCCCACTTGTCAGCGCGGGCGAACTGCTTCTTAAAGTTACCGCCGCCGTGGTTAGTCATCAGCTTAACGCCGGGCAGCGCATCGCGAACCTGCTCAGCCAGACGCATTGCTGCGGACTGAGTATCGGTACCGGAGGCTACCAGGTATATATCGACAACAGGATCGGCTTTAAATTCCGGATTGACTGCCTGAACCAGTAAAACAAGACGTTCCAGGCCCATCGCAAAGCCAACGCCCGGCGTTGCGCGTCCGCCAAGCTGCTCTACCAGACCGTCATAACGGCCGCCGGCGCAGACGGTACCCTGCGAACCGAGGCTGGTCGTGACCCACTCAAATACGGTGCGATTGTAATAGTCGAGCCCGCGCACCAGGCGCTGGTTGACGGTATAGCGAATTCCAGCAGCGTCGAGCAGCGCGCACAGACCGGCGAAGTGTTCTTTGGACTCGTCGTCCAGATAATCGCCCAGCGCCGGCGCATCGTTCAGCAGCGCCTGCACTTCCGGATTTTTAGAGTCCAGCACGCGCAGCGGATTGGTATACATGCGGCGTTTGCAGTCTTCATCAAGCTTATCTTTAAATTGTTCCAGATAGGCAACCAGCGCGTCGCGATAGGCGGCACGCGCCTCCAGCGAACCGATGGAGTTCAGCTCAAGGCTGACGTGATCGGAAATGCCCAGCTCGCGCCACCAGCGCGCGGTCAACATGATAAGCTCAGCGTCGATATCCGGGCCCTGCAGACCAAAGACTTCCGCGCCAATCTGATGGAACTGACGGTAGCGCCCTTTCTGCGGACGCTCGTGGCGGAACATCGGCCCCACGTACCACAGACGCTGTTCTTGATTGTACAGCAGACCATGTTCGATGCCGGCACGTACGCAGCCCGCCGTTCCTTCCGGACGCAGCGTCAGGCTATCGCCATTGCGGTCTTCGAAGGTATACATCTCTTTTTCAACCACGTCGGTCACTTCGCCGATCGCGCGTTTGAATAACGGGGTCTGCTCTACAATCGGCAAACGAATTTCGCTGTAACCGTAGCTACCGAGCACCTGCTTCAGTGAGCCTTCAATGCGCTGCCAGAGAGCGGTTTCGCCCGGCAGATAATCGTTCATGCCACGGATGGCTTGAATGTTCTTTGCCACGTTTATTCTCTTTATATATAAAAATGAACCCCGGCGCCTTGCGCCCGCAGGTTCAATCATACACGGGAAGCGTATTGCTTCCCAACACGTTATTTTGCTTCAACCTGCTGAACTTCAATACGACGCGCTTCATCCAGCATGGTGGCTTTCGCACGGATACGCGCTTCCAGCTGGTCGATCATGTCGTTGTTGTCCAGTCGGTCTTTGCGAACGCCGTCTTCGTACAGGCCGCTTTTCTTGTTGCCGCCGGTGACGCCGAGAGTGGAAACCAGCGCTTCGCCAGGGCCGTTAACCACACAGCCGATGATCGAAACATCCATCGGAGTGATGATATCTTCCAGACGCTGCTCCAGCGCGTTCACCGTACCGATGACGTCAAACTCCTGACGCGAGCAGGTCGGGCAAGCGATAAAGTTAATACCGCGAGAACGGATGCGCAGCGACTTCAGGATATCGAAGCCAACTTTGATCTCTTCCACCGGGTCGGCGGCCAGCGACACGCGCAGGGTATCGCCGATCCCTTCAGACAGCAGCAGACCTAAACCGATCGCGGATTTTACCGCGCCGCTACGTGCGCCGCCCGCTTCGGTGATCCCGAGATGCAGCGGTTGATCGATCTGCTTCGCCAACAGACGATAGGATTCAACAGCGAGGAAGACATCTGAGGCTTTTACGCTAACTTTGAACTGATCGAAGTTCAAACGATCGAGATGATCGACGTGACGCATGGCGGACTCTAACAGCGCCTGCGGCGTCGGCTCGCCGTATTTTTCCTGCAGATCTTTTTCCAGCGAACCGGCGTTAACGCCGATGCGGATAGGAATGTTTTTGTCGCGCGCGCAGTCCACAACCATGCGGATACGCTCTTCGTTACCAATGTTGCCTGGGTTGATGCGCAGGCAATCAACGCCATATTCCGCGACTTTCAGCGCGATACGGTAGTCAAAGTGGATATCGGCGACCAGCGGGACATTGACCTGCTGTTTGATGAGCTTGAAAGCTTCCGCTGCGTCCATCGTCGGGACGGAAACGCGGACGATGTCCGCGCCTACGCGCTCCAGCGCTTTGATTTGATTTACCGTCGCGGCCACATCGGTGGTGCGAGTATTGGTCATCGACTGTACGGCGATGGGAGCCCCATCGCCAATCGGCACATTACCAACGTAAATGCGTTTGGACTTTCTACGTTGAATTGGAGCCTGGTTATGCATGAAAAATCTCCCGCGTTACCCGTCTGTTACTGCGCCGGTGATTGTTCGGCATTAAGGGTCAGACGCGCAACCTGGTTAGTTCTGATAAAACGGCTCAAATCGACTGGTTTGCCCAGATACTGGATTTGTACCGCAGCCGGGGCGCCGATTTTCAGCTTATACGGCGCCTGACCGCTCAGGTTCAGGTTCCCGCCTTTACGCTGCAGGCCGCTGAACAGTTTCTTACCGGTCGCATCGCTCACTTCCAGCCAGCAATCGGCGCTAAAGTTCATCACCAGATCCTGAGCGGAAGCCGTCGTCGCGGCATTCGCCTGATCGGTCGGCAATGCGGAGGTCGGGGCTGGCGCAGCCGGCGCGGTGGCGGCGGTATCGACGTTAGCCTGCGAAGGAGCGACCACGGCGTTGTTATCCACCGGCGCGGGGGTAGCCGCTGGCGCGCTTGGCGCAGGTGCGGTGGAGGTATCGACCGGCGCGCTATTGGTATTGGCTGCCGTCGTATCCGGCGCATTATTCGCCGAGCTGGTATCCAGCGGAATTGACTGGCTGCCGCTATCGCTACTGTTCAGATCGCTGGTGGATTGATCGGCCATGCTGGTGATCTCTTCCTGCTGCGCTTTGTGGTCTTGCCACCACCATGCGCCGCTCAGGCCAATAACCACAAACAAAATCAGCCAGGTAAAGCTCATCAGCCAACCGTCGCGTTTTTTGCGACGTTTACCCAGCGAGAAGCTCTGCATCGGCGCCACTTTGGCGGCGCGAATCGGCGCTTGCTTCGCCATCATCGGCAGCAGTTCTTCTTCCGGAATATGTACGAGGCGAGCGTAGGAACGGATATAGCCACGCAGGAAGGTCGAAGCGAGATCGGCTGGCGCCTTATCTTCTTCAATATCACGAACCGTGGAAACCTTCAGGCATAAGCGTTCAGCCACCGCTTGCTGGCTGAGTCCGAGTTGTTCGCGGGCGTTACGCAGGCGCGCGCCCGTAGAGTTTGCTTCTTGATGGTCTTGAGTGGCTTCAGTATTCATTCGCTACAACTACTGGTACGTGAAATTTAAAGTTCAGCGCGGGAAAGAGCCTGCGCCGCGAGACACTGCTCAACGTCAACCGACAGTATAAGGCTGTCCGGGCGACTATCACAGAGACTTATCAATATTGAATGCTAAGCGGTTGTTGTACCGCTACATACTGCCTCAAAGTCGACAAAAACGCACCGTAATTATTAACCGAATCAGCGTATTTCGCCTGGCAATTCGACATATTTATGCAGCGCGCAGCGAAAGCTGTGCGCTGCATAACTTATCAGACGGCTTTCACGTCGATCGCTTCGCCCTGCATACGCTTACGCAGCGTACGTTTGGTACGGTCGATTACGTCGCCCGCCAGCTGGCCGCAGGCAGCATCGATATCGTCGCCGCGGGTTTTACGCACGATGGTGGTGAAACCATATTCCATCAGCACTTTGGAGAAACGATCGATACGGCTGTTAGAACTACGGCCATACGGCGCGCCCGGGAACGGGTTCCATGGGATCAGGTTGATCTTGCACGGCGTATCTTTCAGCAGCGCCGCCAGTTCATGGGCGTGCTCGGTACCGTCGTTGACGTGATCCAGCATGACGTACTCGATAGTCACACGACCCTGGTTGGCGTTGGATTTCGAAATATAGCCGCGCACCGAGTTCAGGAAGGTCTCAATATTGTACTTTTTGTTAATCGGTACAATTTCGTCGCGGATGGTGTCGTTCGGCGCGTGCAGAGAAATCGCCAGCGCAACGTCGATCATGTCGCCGAGTTTATCCAGCGCCGGCACCACGCCGGAGGTAGACAAGGTCACACGACGTTTGGAGAGACCAAAACCGAAATCATCCAACATGATTTCCATCGCCGGAACGACGTTGTTGAGGTTCAGCAGCGGCTCGCCCATGCCCATCATTACCACGTTGGTAATTGGACGCACGCCGGTAGTCTTCACCGCGCCGACGATTTTCGCCGCGCGCCAGACCTGGCCGATAATTTCGGAAACGCGCAGGTTACGGTTGAAGCCTTGCTGAGCGGTGGAGCAGAATTTACATTCCAGCGCACAGCCAACCTGTGAAGAGACGCACAGCGTGGCGCGGTCTTCTTCCGGGATGTAGACCGTTTCAACGCGCTGATCGCCAACGGCAATCGCCCATTTGATGGTGCCGTCGCTGGAGCGCTGCTCTTCAACGACTTCCGGCGCGCGGATCTCGGCGACTTCCTTCAGTTTGCCGCGCAGGACTTTGTTGATGTCGGTCATTTCATCAAAGTCATCGCAGCAGTAGTGATACATCCATTTCATCACCTGATCGGCGCGGAAAGGCTTCTCGCCCATGTTTTTGAAAAACTCGCGCATCTGCTGACGGTTTAAATCCAGCAGGTTGATTTTGGCATCTTTATTCGGCACCGTCAGAGCGGCGGTATCAGGTGTGACAATTTGTTCAGACATAATTTTTCCGGCCTCGTTATTACACGTTATGGCCCCAGGTGGGTTGAAAAAGAAACGCCCCGGAGAGCGACTGCTCGTCCGGGGGCGCTATATTCTACAAATTCTGGCGCATCATTGCCACGTTTGCACAAAGCAATGATAAAAAAATCTGTAACTGCGTACTTAATCCTCTAAGGCTTTTCGATTGTCAGGCCAACGCCGCGACGGTCGAAAAGACGAGGGTCGTATCTCCAAAGTATTTCAGGTCACCGCGAGGCGGCGAGTTCGCAAATCCCCGGGAGCATAGATAACTATGTGACCGGGGTGCGCGAATGAAGCCAACAAAGCGGTGGCGTGAAAGACGCAGGAGATTAGCGAGTGCGCGGGCAAACCTCGCCTTCAGCAAAGAAGAACGCGATTTCGCGAGCAGCGGATTCTACAGAGTCGGAACCGTGGGTGCCGTTCTCGGTGAAGCTGTCAGCGTAGTCAGCGCGCAGGGTACCTGCCAGAGCGTTGTCCGGGTTGGTGGCGCCCAGCAGGTCACGGTGACGCTGAACCGCGTTTTCGCCTTCCAGTACGGAAACCACGATCGGGCCGGAGGTCATGAATTCAACCAGACCGTCGAAGAACGGACGACCTTCGTGCTCAGCATAGAAACCGCGAGCCTGCTCAACGGTCAGATGCAGCATTTTGGTGCCGACGATTTTGAACCCTGCAGCTTCAAAGCGAGAAAAGATGCTGCCAATAACGTTTTTTGCCACCGCGTTTGGTTTGATGATGGAAAAAGTACGTTCAATAGCCATGATTACCTCTAATTAAATGTTCTGTTGTTGCACATACGATCGTATGGCCTGGCGCGCATTATAATGAGCAACGTCGGCGATGCCTACGGACGAAGGTAACATTTTGTTAAAATAAGATGAGTATTAGCAACACAAACCGCCAACAACAGATTTACCCTGTTTATTGTAGGGTGAAATTGGCGGCCGCCGTTTGCCCTGCCTCATCCATTACCACCAGTTGCCACTCGCCGGGCTTATCAAGCGTAATTGTCGTTCTTGCGCCTGTTGCCTCTAATGGTTCGCCGTTAATAAACCACCAGCGTCGCCCTTCCCCACCGCTCGTTTGCACGGGTAACATCACCCGCGCCTCGCCCGGCAGTCGTTTTATCACAGCGCCTTCGCGGATGCCGGAAAGCACCAGCGGCGCGGCATCCTGAGTCTGCAGCGGCGGACACGCCTTCGATGCCGTACCCAGCCGCGCCCGGCGGCGCTCGCTAACCGGTAGCCAGGGTTCCAGCGGCAGCGGCCAGACATCAACAGAAGTTTCTGTCGCGCCCGGACAATCCGCGGCGACCCTTTCTCCTGCTGCGTTACGCCAGACCGGGAAGCGGATACCGCGCACGCCCTCCTGACCCGGTAGCAGCAGCGTCGGCGGCTGGCTGGCGTCCAGAAGCCAGCTGGCTAAGCGCCGGCGGCAGTTGCTATCGCCAACCGGCAGATCCTGCCCGCCGGGCCAGCAGACAGTGCCGCGGCTCACCGACTGCGGACGCGGGTCGACCGGCAGCCCGCCGCGGCTCATTAACGGACGCGCCAGCAGCATATTATTGACCTGGTTTAACAGCGGCACGGCGCTGGCAAAACCAAACTGCCCCACCACCGGCGTACCGTCTGGCCGTCCGGTCCAGATGCCAATCAAATAACGCGCGTTGAGGCCTACCGCCCACGCATCGCGATAACCGTAGCTGGTACCGGTTTTCCACGCCAGCGGCACCGCCTGCGGCAGCGACGCATCGGGTAATGGCTGGGCTTCGCCTGCCAATATCCGCCGGGTGATCCACGCCGCGCCTGGCGACATTAGCGCCCTTTCCACCAGCGGGTCGTCGGGTTTCATGCGCAGCCGCGCCGCTTTGCCATGACGGGCGAAAGCGCTGTACGCCGCGACAATATCTTCCAGCCGCGCCCCTGCGCCGCCGAGGATCAGCGACAGATTCGGTTCGGCGCCGGCGGGTAGCATCAGAGGGAGCCCGGCATTGCGTAAATTAGCCGCAAAGCGTTTTGGTCCATAGGCTTCGAGCACCTGCACCGCCGGGAGATTCAACGAACGCACCAGAGCCTCGCTGGCGCTCACCGGGCCATGAAACCCGCTGTCGAAATTACCTGGACGATAATCGCTAAAGCGCCGTGGCACATCCTGTAATAGCGATGCCGGGTGAATCAGCCCGTCATCCATCGCCATCGCGTAGATAAAGGGTTTCAGCACCGACCCCGGCGAGCGCACCGCCGAGACCATATCAATGTGGCCGAAGCGGCTATCATCGCGGATATCCGCCGAACCCACCCAGCCGCGGACTTTCATATCAGTGTGATCGACGACGACAATCGCCAGTGAGCTGCGCGGCGGCAGACGTGATTTCCAGTTCATCGCCAAATCTTCAAGCTGCCGCTGGAGCCCGGCATCGAGCGTTGTCGTCACCTTTTCATTACCGCTTGTCGCCAGCGCCCGGCGCGCAAACAGCGGCGCCAGCTGCGGCATCTGCCGCGGGAAAAGCCACACCGGCTCTTCCATCGCTTCCTGTACCGCCCGTTGCGGCCAGACGCCCTGGCTGAGCATCCTCTCCAGCACCTTATCGCGAGCCGCCTGCGCCCGCTGCGGCCAGCGGTCCGGGCGTAAACGGCTCGGCGCCTGCGGCAGCACGGCCAGTAGCGCCGCCTCGCCGTAGCTAAGCTGAGCGGGCGGTTTACCAAGATAAGCCCAGCTAGCCGCGCCGATCCCCTGCAGGGTGCCGCCAAACGGCGCGCGGTTCAGATAAAGGGTAAGAATTTCGCTTTTTGACAGATGCCACTCCAGCTGCAGCGCCCGCCATAGCTGGCGTAGCTTGCCGCCGAAAGTGCGCGGATGAGGGTCGAGCAGACGCGCGACCTGCATGGTGAGCGTGCTGCCGCCAGAAATCACCCGCCCGGAAGTGAGATCCTGCCAGGCGGCACGCAGCACCGCGAAGGGATTGACCCCCGGATGTTTCCAGAACCAGCGGTCTTCATACTGAATGAGCGCCTGCAGATAGCGCGGCGAAACGTCGGCGATGGTGACCGGATAACGCCAGACGCCCTGCGCATCGGCAAAGCGCCAGAGCGGCGTGCCGTCTTCCGCTACCACCACGCGGGCGGGGGTGACTTCATGCAGCGGCAGCGGCCACAGACGATCGGCCAGCAGCACCGCTAACCACAGCAGAAAAATAAACGCCGCCAGCCAGCGCCAGCGGCGTTTTATGCGAGGTAATGCGCGCATTTACGGCGTAACGGTAAGCGGGCCGCTGGCCGTTCCGGTCGCCCGCCACTGCGGTACATACATCGACTCCACCTGCGGTTGCGGAACCTGATAGGTGCCCGGCGTCACCGCCCGCGCCAGATAGACCAGCGTCACCGGCTGACCTTCATTGATGGCGACGGCGGCGACAAAGCGGTCATCGCGGAACTCGATATGCTGAATATCCGCCTGCTGCATCTGGTTAAGCAGGTTTTGTACCGCTTCGCCATTCTCCTGCAGGCTGGCGCTGCTATTAGCCAGGTTCTGGTTTTCCAGCTCAAGTCCCGCCGGCAGCAGATCGACCACCAGCGCGTCAGGAACGTTACGTTTGGCGGTCACCTCCAGCTTGACCAGCACCAGTTCGCCGCTGCGCAGCGAAGTCAGCGATTTCTGCTGGCCGTGGGTATCGAAAATAGCGCGTTCAATCCCCAACACGTTGCCGCCCGGCTGTGGCGCGCTTTGCGGATAACCGCTGCTATCGAGGCGCAGCCACAGCGGCTGATTGCCGGTATTCGTCACCTGCAGCGCCGCCAGCCGATCGCCGTCGAGATTGCGGGTTTGCGCTTTGTCGCTGGCAAGCGGCTCCGCCTGCAGCGACGTTTGCGCCTGCCAGTTGCCCGGCAGGTCGGCAAGCGTACGCCCGGCAAGGAACAGCGCGTTGGTTTCCTGGGTCGACAGCCAGCGCTGACCGAAGGCCTCTTCCGACAAGCTGCTCAACAGCTGGTTTTGTACCTCCGGCAGCAGCTTATTCTCTTCCAGCAGCGCCAGCTTCAGCGCATCATCGCGAAGTTGGCTGCCGTAATCGCCCAGCCAGCGATTCTCATCCTGGCGCGGCGTGGTAACCGCCAGCTTCATGGCCTCTGCGCCGCGCGGCGCATCGCCCATGGTTTTCAGCGCAATACCGAGTTGCAGCAGCGGCAATCCAGAACGCGCCTGTTCGTGACGGCTCCAGATTTCACGCAAGGCGCCGAGCGGCGCTTTTTGCTGGCGCGCCAGCACCAGCGCGGCATATGCCTGAGCGGCAAAGCGGCTGGCCTGGGCATCGTCGCTGTAGCGCACGGTCATCAAACCCGGTTCCTGCAGATAGCGCAGCAGGCGCTCGTTGCCCTTATTAATCGCGTTGACCGGCACGCTATAGCCCTGCTCACCCGCGCGGACGAGGAAGTCCATGGCGTAGGCGGTCAACCAGTACTCTTCCGGGCCGGCTTTATCCCATAGCGCAAAGCCGCCATTTTCCAGCTGCATCTGCAGCAGGCGCGAGATACCAACATCGACCGCCGCGCGGCGTTTCTCATCGCTATCGCCGCTGATGCCCAGCGCTTTTAGCTGCGCCGCGCTGGTGTACAGAGAAGGGAACAGGCCGCTGGCGGTCTGCTCAAGGCAGCCGTAAGGATAGGCTTTCAGCTCGCGGATATAGCGGGCGAGATTCAATGGCGGTTTACCGCTGAGCAGCAGTTGGCCCTGCAGCGTTTGCGGGGCGAAACCCTGACTCTGCGCCGCCGGCGCCTGCCAGCTTTCGCCAGGTTGTAGCACCGCGCCGCTATTGACGGTCTGTGCCGGGAATGCCGGACGTACGCCGATTTTCCACTGTTTTTGCAGCGGCGCGAAGGTTTCGCCCGGCAGGTTCAGGCCGCTGATAGTGGCGTTGACCTGACCATCGCCGAACCCCGCTAACGCGGTCACCGGCACAAATAGCGTGCTGCGCGCGCCCGGCGCCAGCTGTACCGGCGGCAGTTGGCCCTCGGTCAACGTGACCAACCCGCTGGCGGTAAGATGTACCTGCAGGGTTTGCGGTTTGTCGGTCAGATTGCTGAGATCCAGCGCCAGACGCGTGGCGTCGCCGCTGGCGAGGAAACGCGGGGTATTCAGTTCCGCGATAACCGGGGCGGCTACCACCACTTTATCTTCGCTGCTGCCGAAGTCATCTGCCGTCCACGCCTGGGCCATCACCCGCAGCTCGCCGTTAAAATCGCCGATGGGCAACGTCACCGTGCCTTCGCCCTGGTCATTCAACACCACCGGCTGCGCCTGCTGGGCGACGATCGTCACGTGATTAACCGGCGGTTTGCCGCCGCGTTTTAACTCGTCGCCATCGCCGCCGAAGCGCAGGCTGGCTAAGCGCCCCTGCCCTTCGATCACCTGGCCGTAGATGTCATAAATATCCGCGCCGTAACGTTTCTGGCCAAAGAAGGCGTTCCATGGATCCGGCGTGGCGTAATCGGTAATATTCAGCACCCCGCTATCTACCGCCGAGAGCAAAACGTTAACCTGTTTCGGCACCTCGCCCTCTTTAACGCTGGCCTTCACTTTCACCGTCAACGGCTGATTCGGGCGCATTTTCTCCGGCGCTTCCAGCGCCAAAGACAGACGGCGGTTTTCATCGCCCAGCGGCAGATGCAGCAGGCCGACCGCGCGTTTCGGCGTCGCCGATCGCGATTTATCGCCGGGGCGAACCACCAGCGTGCTGAGGTAGAGATCGTGGCGATTCCAGGCTTTATCCACCGGAATAGACAGATCCATGCCCTCCGCCGGGACGTCAATTTCCTGCCACCACAGCGGCCCTTCGCTGGATTCGACCATCGCGTAGCCTTTACCCGCCGCCGGGGCGGCAATATGCAGCTTGATGGTGTCGCCCGGTTTATAGCCAGGTTTGTCGAGCTTCATCGTTACGCGATCAGGACGCGCCGCGCCGGTGCCTTCGCTGTTATCCTGCCAGCTATAGCCCGCCCAGAAGCGCACGCTGCTGACAACGTCATCCGGCCCTTTCACCTCCAGACGATACGAGCCCCACTCTACCGGGAAACTCACTTTACCTATCTGCCCGGCCTGCAAATCCAGCGACTCCTCGCCCTCCTGCAGATCTTTTTGATCGAACTGCGACTGCCAGCCTTCGCTATCGGACCAGTTCCAGTAGTAGTCGCGACGCTCGCGGATCAGCCGCACCTGCAGACCGGAGACCGCTTTTTTCTCGCCTTTGGCATCGGCATAGACGATGTCAAACGCGGCGTTACTGTTTTCATCAACCACCGGCTGTTTCACCGTGGTATCGGTGCGGTAGTCGTAAACGTCCTTCAGCGTAAATTGCGGACGGATCCCCGGCAGCGCCTCGGCAGGCCAGATCGGCTGCTGTACGGTACGGGTCACCGGACGGCCGCCGGATTCCAGCAGGCTAGCCTGCAACACGACCTGCAGCGGCGAATGGCTATCCTGCCACTGGCTCGCGGTGGTCACTTCGCCATGGCCTTTTTCATCCAGCGTCAGCTGGACTTCATCGAGGCTACGGGAGAGGTTTTCTTCCGCGATATCGCCGAACTGGAAGCCCGGCAGCGCGGCGACGGCATCGCGTAGCGGACGCAGGAACAGTTTGCCCTGCAGCTGATTGCCGCTGGCCGGCGCGCCGTAGAGATAAGCGCCGCTGACGCTAAAGGCGACGTCGGCATCCGGGGCGATAGGCGCGGCCTGCGGCGTCAGATTCAGCGCCATGCGTTCGGGCATAAAGTCTTCGACGTGGAAATCCCACTCGCGGGGTTGATTATCGCCGGTGCTGGCGCGAATGTGCCACATGCCGGTGGCGGCGCCGCTGTCGAGCGGATAAGTAAACTGATACAGGCCATTCACCGGTTTGCTCATCACTGAGCGAATCACCTGGCCATCCGGCTGCACCACTTCCAGCTTCACCGGCTGCTCCGCCAGCGGTTTACCATCGCCGTCGCGCAACAGCGCGTTAAGGATAACCGTTTCCCCCGGGCGATAGAGATCGCGCGGGCCAAACATAAAGAACTGTTTACTGAAGCCAGGGGCGCCAGCGATGGAGAATTCCGCCAGATCCAGCGCCGGCAGTTTAAGGTCAAGCAGCGTCGTCTGCCCGTCTTTACGCGCCAGCAGCAGCGCCGCTTCTTTATCGGTTTGCAGAGTAACATGGCCCTGGCTATCGCTTTTCGCCTGCGCCAGCGTCTGCCCTTTGGCGTTTAGCAGTTGTACTTCAATATCCGACTGCGCGGCGCCATTTTCGAGGCTCTGGGTGAAGACATCGAGCCGGTTGTGGTAGCGATGCGCCGAGACGCCGATATCGCTGAGGGTGAACAGCGTTGCCGCATTACTGTAGCTGTAATGACCGGCCGGATTCATCACCGCCACATAGACGCCCGGCTGCTGGAGAGGCTTGATGTCGTTAAGCGGCAGCAGCAGCTTTTCACGGGTATTACGCGCCGGGTTGAGATCAAAGCGTCCGCTATAAACCAGGTCGGCCATCTTCAACAGTTCGTCTGATTCCCAATTGCTTAACGAGTTACGGTATTCCCACTGACTGACGAAGGCCGAGAGTGATTCCGGCTTGATACGGAAAAAATTAACATCGACATTGTCGACGTTCAGCGCCATCACCGGCAGCCCGGCGACCACTTTCCCCGGCAGCAGCGAACCGCGGCTGGCGAAACCGACGCTCGGCGCGATATCGCGAGTAGCGATGGTTTTTTCAAAAAGGCTGCCGAGGGTGGCGTCATTGAGGGCAATGAGCGTTGGGTCAACGGTGACGATCAATTCACGCTTTGGCTCGAGGTGGCGCAGACGCAGCTCTTTGAGATTCGGCGCCAGCTCCCATGCGCCGTCAACCTTGCCGCTTTTCTTATCGACCAGATGGACGCTGTGGGAGAAATCTTGATCCGGTTTGAGCGGAATGGAGAAGGTCAGCACCAGCGTCGCCGCGCCATCTAGCTGCACTTCAGAAGCGTCGAGCAACGTCAGCGCCTTGCCCTGGCTTTTTTCTTTTAACGTCACCAACTGCGCGCTATCCGGCTTTTTCGCGCTATCGGCGGCGCCTTTATCGGCCGCCGATACGGCCTGTGGTTCACCGCTGTTATCGCAGCCGCTTAATGAGAGCGCGGTAAGGAGCGCTAACGATAGCGCCGCTAAACGAAATGGTTTCATCCTTCTAACCCCTCGGCCCAGAGCCTGATGCAATCAATAACGTTCTATTATGCGTCATCGCGGCGATTCTCAACAGCTACCAGCATAGAAACCACCGATGAATCAGAAAAGTGCGTGACCGCCTCCCCACTCCCGCGACCTTAACTTGTCAGCCCTTTATAAAACGCCGACAATTCATTGATCGATAATAAAACGGAGGCACTCATGTCCACCTCATTCTTTGTTGCGGCCGACTGGCTGGCGGAACATATTGATGACCCGCAGATTCAAATTCTTGATGCGCGGATGGCGCCGGCAGGTCAGGAAGCGCTGCGCGATATGGCGGCGGAATACCGCGACGGGCATATCCCCGGCGCGGTTTTTTTTGATATCGAAGCGCTGTCTGACCACACCAGCCCGTTGCCGCATATGATGCCGCGTGCGGAAACCTTCGCCGTGGCGATGCGCGAGCTTGGCGTCAACAGCGATAAGCACCTGGTGGTTTATGATGAAGGCAATCTGTTCTCAGCGCCGCGCGCCTGGTGGATGCTACGTACCTTCGGCGTCGAAAAGGTGTCGATTGTCGCCGGCGGCCTCGAAGGCTGGCGCCGTGATGAATTGCCGCTGGAGAAAGGCGAACCCGACCTGCCGGAAGGCGAATTTGAGGTGAACTTCGATCCGGAGGTGATCAAACGCTTAACCGATGTGCTGCTGGTCAGCCACGAAGGATCGGCGCAGATCGTTGATGCCCGTCCGGCGGCGCGTTTTAACGGGCTGGCGGATGAGCCGCGTCCAGGCTTACGCCGCGGGCATATCCCCGGCGCGCTTAACGTCCCGTGGACCGAGCTGGTGATTAATGGCGAACTGAAAACCGTTGATGAGATGAACGATATCTTTAAGCGTCAGGGCGTTGATTTTGCCCGACCGATTATCGCCAGCTGCGGTTCCGGGGTAACGGCGGCAGTAGTGGTACTGGCGTTGACCACCCTCGGCGTCAACGGCGTGTGCCTGTACGATGGCTCGTGGAGTGAATGGGGCGCGAGAACGGATTTGCCGATCGAGCCGGCGCAGTAAAGGTAAAATATCCGGGTAGTGGCTGCGCCCTACCCGGCAGGCTTTAAATAATCCGGTTCTGTTTGAAATCGCGCAGGAAGCTGCCCCAACGTTTTTCATAGAACGGCGTAATATGGGCAATCATAAAGTGGCTGATGCCCTTCTCGCCTTCTACCACCTGGCAAATATCGATAGGTTCATCGCCTGGCAAGGTATCGGTGGCCACGCTGCCGGTGGTTTGGATAATGGATTCAATATCTCCTTCCGCTTCAATCCCGATCAACAAGTTAGCCGGCGCGTCGGCGCTCTCTTTAATCGAGCACAGAAACGCCCGCTTGACGGTCTTCAGCGTTTTGAACAGCGTGGTCAGCGAATCCACCATCTGCGCCGGCGGTTCGGCGACTTCAGACAGCAGCAGCGCTTCACCGCCTTCCAGTACCGTCTGGGTACTGAGCGGACTGCCCTCTTCACCCAGCAGATGGCTGATTTCCCGCGGGGTGAATTCTTTGCCGCTCGGCAGCTTCGGGTTGAGGAACAGCGATTCGCCCAGCGTCATCGCCATCAGCGTGCGGGCGGGCATCATCACGAAAGCCTGTTCGTCTTCTACCGCCTGCTGCAGCGCCTCCAGCGAGGTAAAGAACGGAATAACCGACGTGCCGTCTTCTTTTTCCCAATGCTGTAGATCGAGGGCGCTATCTTCGACAATCTGCTCGCCGTCCGCCGCGCTACCCGGCACCCACACGGTGGCCTCAAGCAGTGCGGTGAAAAATGCCGGACGATGGGCAGGCTCGGTCGCCGCCTTCTCCAGCAGAGTTTCTAATTCATTTTTAGTATCAGACATAGATTCGCTACTTCAAAAATCGCCCGTCCGCGCGGGCCTACGGTTTTCCTGGCCGGGTAAGCGTAGCGCCACCCGGCAAGGCCATTACTCAGCCGTCAGCAGATTAGCGATAGTGCGCACGCCAAGGCCAGTCGCACCCGCCGACCACTGTTCAACCGCAGCTTTACGGTAAGTCGCGGAGCAGTCGATATGCAGCCAGCCCTGATGGTAGTTTTCCACGAAGTGGGACAGGAAGCCCGCCGCGGTGCTGGCGCCGGCCGGATACGCCGCGCTACCGGTGTTGTTCAGTTCAGCGAAGTTAGACGGCAGCTGGTTGCGGTGGAATTCGGCCAGCGGCAGACGCCAGAAGGCTTCATTTTCCGCCTGCGCGCTCGCCAGCAGACGATTCGCCAGCGCGTCGTCAAAGCTAAACAGCGCGTGGTAGTCGTTACCCAACGCCGTTTTCGCCGCACCGGTCAGGGTGGCGGCATCGATGATCAGCTGCGGCTTCTGCGCCGAGGCGTCGATCAGGCCATCCGCCAGCACCAGGCGACCTTCGGCGTCGGTGTTCATGATTTCAACGGTTTTACCGTTGCGGTAATGAATGATATCGCCAAGCTTGAAAGCGTTGCCGCTAATCAGGTTATCCGCGCAGCACAGGAACAGCTTCACACGTTTGTTCAGACCGCGGGTAATGGCGAAAGCCAGCGCGCCCGTCACGGTGGCCGCACCGCCCATGTCGGATTTCATCGAATCCATAAAGGCGCTTTGCTTGATGCTGTAGCCGCCGGAGTCGAAGGTGATGCCTTTGCCGACCAGACAGGCGTATACCGGCGCGTCTTTATCGCCGGTCGGGTTGTAGTCCAGCGCCAGCAGGACCGGCGGGCGCTCGGAGCCGCGGCCAACGGTATGCAGGCCAAGATAGTTCTGCTCGCGCAGATCTTCGCCTTTGGTGATGCGATAGCTGACCTTTTCGCCCGCCACGCCGCACAGCAGATCGACGGCGCGCTGCGCCAGCTGTTCTGGCCCCAGCTCTTCTGCCGGCGCGTTGATGGTGTCGCGAACCCAATCGATGATCGTCAGGCGGTTATCCAGCTCGCTGCGCTGCGCGTCGTCCAGGGTTGGCCATTCGACCTGGCGCTGACCTTTCGGCCCTTTATAGCCGGCCCAAAAGGCCCAGGCGCGATCGGTGTTCCAGCCTTCGCCGCTCAGGGCGACGTGCTTGATCCCCATGCCGTCAATTTTGCGCGCCGCGCGCTGGATTAACCCCAGGTCGTCTTTACCGTTGAGATGTAAGGCGATACCGTCGTTATTGATACTCCAGGTCGCTTTTTCTCCCCAGCGCGCATCGGCAGGCAGAGTAGAAAGCGTAATCTTCATGGCTTCGGTCATTATCTTTATCCTTATTAGCAAACGGGCCACCCTATGGCAGCCCGTTAAAATTTTTCCGCTTGAGGCGAAAATTATTCGGCTTCGTCTAACCAGACTAGCAGAATCGCCTCCAGAATTTTTTCATTGGATGCGTTTGGGTCGTCATCGAACTCTTCCAGGTCGCAAATCCACTGATGCATATCGGTGAAGCGAACGGTTTTCGGGTCGAGATCCGGGTAAGCGTCATACAAGGCTTCGCCGATTTCGCGACTGTCGGTCCATTTCAGTGCCATATTAGTGCTCGCGTGCGTGGTTGATGGTGTAACGCGGGATCTCAACGACCAGATCTTCGTCGGTGACGCGCGCCTGGCAGCTCAGACGGCTGTCAGGTTCCAGCCCCCAGGCTTTATCCAGCATGTCGTCTTCATCTTCGCTACTTTCCGCCAGCGAGTCAAAACCTTCACGCACGATGCAGTGGCAGGTGGTGCAGGCACAGGATTTCTCACAGGCGTGTTCAATCTCGATACCGCTACGCAGCGCCGCATCCAGAATGGTTTCACCGCTCTCAGCTTCCACAACTACGCCATCCGGGCACAGGTCCTGGTGGGGCAGAAAAACAATTTTTGGCATTTTAAACCTCGTCCACGGATTGGCCTTTCAGCGCAGCGCGGACCGACTGGTCCATGCGGCGTGCGGCGAATTCCTGGGTTTGTGTGTCGATATTTTTAATGGCTTCTTTAATCGCGTCAGCATCTTCGCCTGCCGCGGCGGTGCGAACTTGCTCCGCGGCGGCATCGATAACCTGACGCTCTGCGGCGCTTAACAGCGCGGCGTCGGCGGCCAGCGCGCTTTCCAGGCTCTCCAGTACGCGAGCGGCTTCGACTTTCTGTTCAGCCAGCATACGCGCCTGAATATCCTGTTCGGCGTAGCTCATCGAATCTTTAATCATGTTGGCGATTTCGCCGTCGGTCAGGCCGTAAGACGGTTTCACCTGGATTGAGGCTTCCACGCCGGTCGATTTCTCCATCGCCGTGACGCTCAGCAGACCGTCGGCATCAACCTGGAAGGTCACGCGAATATGCGCCCCGCCCGCCGGCAGCGCCGGGATACCGCGCAGCGCAAAACGCGCCAGCGAGCGGCAATCCTGCACCAGCTCACGCTCGCCCTGCATCACGTGAATAGACATCGCCGTTTGGCCATCTTTGAAAGTGGTAAACTCCTGCGCCCGGGCCACCGGAATGGTGGTATTACGCGGGATCACTTTCTCTACCAGGCCGCCCATGGTTTCCAGCCCAAGCGACAGCGGGATAACATCAAGCAGCAGCAGTTCGCTGTCCGGTTTGTTGCCGACCAGAATATCCGCCTGAATCGCCGCGCCAATGGCGACGACTTTGTCCGGGTCGATAGAGGTCAGCGGGGTACGGCCAAAGAATTCGCCAACGCGCTCACGCACCAACGGCACGCGGGTGGAGCCGCCAACCATCACCACTTCCAGCACTTCTTGCGCTTCAACGCCGGCGTCTTTCAGCGCGCGACGGCAGGCCATCAGAGTACGTTTTACCAGTGGGGCAATCAGATCGTTAAACTGGCTACGGGTGATATCGCCCTGCCAGCCGCCGACCTCAACGTGCGCCACGTCGGCATCGCTCAAGGCGATTTTCGCCGCAATGACGGCATCCAGCAGCTCACGCTGCAGGCGGTTATCGCTACGGTCGCGGAGACCTGCCTGCTCGCGCAGATAGTCGGCCAGCAGATGGTCGAAATCATCGCCGCCGAGAGCGGAATCGCCGCCGGTCGCCAGCACTTCAAACACCCCGCGGCTTAAGCGCAGAATGGAGATATCAAAGGTACCGCCGCCGAGATCGTAAACCGCAATCACCCCTTCCTGGCCGGAATCGAGGCCGTAGGCGATAGCCGCCGCGGTCGGCTCATTGAGCAGACGCAGCACGTGCAGGCCCGCCAGACGCGCCGCGTCTTTGGTTCCCTGACGCTGAGCATCATCGAAATAGGCCGGAACGGTAATGACCACGCCGTCGAGATCGCCCGCCAACGCTTCGGTCGCCCGGGCAGCCAGCGCTTTGAGGATATCGGCGGAGACCCGCACCGGGTTCAGCAAGCCGCCGGCGGTCTGGAGCATCGGCAGTCCATTTTCGCTGGCCTGCAGCTGATACGGCAGATGCGGATAGCGGGTTTGAATATCGGCGAGGGAACGCCCCATCATTCGCTTCACCGAGCTGATGGTGTTCACCGGATCCTGAGCGGCATTCAGCCGGGCTTCATAGCCGACGGTCAGCCCCGAGGCGTGGTAGTTCACGACCGACGGCAGCAGGTAGCGGCCTTGATGATCGGGCAGAGTTTCGGCTTGGCCGCTACGCACGGTAGCAACCAGAGAATTGGTGGTGCCAAGGTCGATACCTGCCGCCAATCGACGCTGATGCGGCGCGGCGCTCAGACCAGGCTCACTAATTTGTAATAGGGCCATAATTGCTTCCGAAAATTAAAAATCGAGCAGTTTTTCTTCGAGTTCTTCAGCACTGCTGCGCAGTTTATCGAGAAAACGGAGCTTGCGTACAGTATCAGCCGCCGCATCCCAGGTCTCGTTTTGCAATTGTTCAACCATCAGTTGATGGCGGGTATCAAACAGCACTTTTACCCGTTTGATAAAAGCTTCCAGCCGCGCTTCGTCTTTCGCCTGGCCGATTTCATCGAGCTCTTCGCGCAGTTCCAGCTGCTCCATCAGGAACGCGGTGTCGCGGACGGTGTGCTGCTCGCTGGCGAGGTCAAAGCCGTGCAGCGAAAGGAGATATTCCGCACGGGTCAGCGGATGACGCAGAGTCTGCCAGGCCTGGTTAATGGTGGCGGAGTGCTGAACCGCAGCCAGCTGTTCCGCAGCGGGCGCGCTGGCGAATTTATCCGGATGGTACTGGCGCTGCAGATCCTGATACCGGACAGCCAGTTGTTCGAGCGAGAGGGTATAGCTGGCTGGTAACCCGAAGAGGGTGAAATAGTCCATAGTAACCTCAGGGTCATGCATCTAAACGAAAACCCCACGCGCGGCGTGACCGCGGTGGGGTTGGGGATTACCGATTATACGTTAAAGCTTTCGCCGCAACCGCACTCATCTTTCACGTTCGGGTTGGTAAATTTGAACCCTTCGTTAAGGCCTTCTTTGACGAAGTCCAGTTGAGTGCCGTCGAGGAATTGCAGGCTCTTACCGTCGATCACGACTTTCACGCCTTTGTCTTCAAACACGGTGTCTTCTGCCGCCGGCTCGTCAACAAATTCCAGTACATAAGCCATACCTGAACAACCGGAGGTTCTTACCCCCAGACGCAGGCCAAAGCCTTTACCGCGGTTCGCCAGGAAGGAATTGACTCGCGCTGCTGCACTGTCGCTTAAGGTAATCGACATAACAAACCTCAACTCTTAATTATTTTGCTTCACGTTTGCTTTTGTAATCCGCAATCGCGGCTTTAATCGCGTCTTCCGCCAGGATAGAGCAGTGAATTTTCACCGGCGGCAGTTCCAGTTCATCGGCGATATCGGTGTTCTTGATAGCCTGCGCTTCGTCCAGAGATTTACCTTTCACCCACTCGGTGACCAGGGAGCTGGAAGCGATAGCGGAACCGCAGCCATAGGTCTTGAAGCGCGCGTCTTCAATGATACCTTCATTGTTGACTTTAATCTGCAACTTCATGACGTCGCCGCACGCCGGCGCGCCAACCATACCGCTACCGACGCTGTCGTCGCTGTTGTCGAAGGAGCCGACGTTGCGCGGGTTTTCGTAATGATCGATGACTTTTTCGCTGTATGCCATGTTGAATTCTCCTTATCGGTGCCGAATTAGTGATGTGACCATTCAATGCTGTTCAGATCCACGCCCTGTTTGAACATTTCCCACAGTGGAGAAAGGTCGCGCAGACGGCCGATGGAGTTACGAACCAGATTGATGGTGTAGTCAATCTCTTCTTCGGTAGTGAAACGACCTAAAGAGAAACGAATAGAACTGTGCGCCAGTTCATCAGTCATGCCTAACGCGCGCAGCACGTAGGATGGCTCAAGGCTCGCAGAAGTACAGGCTGAACCGGAGGAAACCGCCAGGTCTTTCAGCGCCATAATCAGCGACTCGCCTTCAACATAGTTGAAGCTGACGTTAAGAATGTTCGGCGCGCCCTGCTCAAGGTCGCCATTCAGATAGACTTCTTCCATATCTTTCACGCCGTTCCACAGACGGTCACGCAGGCCGCGCAGGCGCGCCATTTCGCTTTCCATCTCTTCTTTGGCGATACGGTAAGCTTCGCCCATACCGACGATCTGGTGGACAGGCAGGGTGCCAGAACGCATGCCGCGCTCGTGACCGCCGCCGTGCATCTGCGCTTCGATGCGGATACGCGGCTTACGGCGTACGTACAGCGCGCCGATACCTTTCGGGCCATAAATTTTGTGACCAGAGAAGGACATCAGGTCAACTTTCAGCTGGCTCAGATCGATAGGCAGTTTGCCCACGCTCTGGGTGGCGTCAACGTGGTAAATGATACCGCGGGCGCGGCACATTTCGCCGATGGTAGCGATATCCTGCACCACGCCGATTTCGTTGTTCACGTGCATGATGGAAACCAGGATGGTGTCGTCACGCATCGCCGCTTCCAGTTCTTTCAGATCGATAATACCGTTGCTCTGCGGAGCAAGGTAGGTCACTTCAAAACCTTCGCGCTCGAGCTGACGGCAGGTATCCAGCACCGCTTTATGCTCGGTTTTGCTGGTGATGATGTGCTTGCCTTTTTTCTGATAAAAGTTGGCTGCACCTTTAATCGCCAGGTTATCGGATTCCGTTGCGCCGGAGGTAAAGACGATTTCGCGCGGATCGGCGCCGACCAGTTCGGCAATCTGATTACGGGCGATATCTACCGCCTCTTCAGCCTGCCAACCGAAACGGTGAGAACGTGAGGCCGGGTTACCAAAGGTCCCGTCCAGGGTCAGGAACTGCATCATTTTCTCGGCAACACGCGGGTCCACCGGCGTTGTTGCGGAGTAATCGAGGTAAATCGGTAATTTCATTGCTCTTAAACTCCGTACATCACTCAATGCAAGGAACCAGGCAACCGGCTTGATGTACGACCGAGTACACGAGATGTCTCAACATCCCGGCCTGATTCTGAAAATCTTTATTATTGCTATCTACCCTGCCGTTTCACCTTGCAGCCCGTAAGCCGCAAGCTGAAACTAAGCCTCGTGCTAGGCGCGCAGTTTTACGTCAATGGCGTCCTGAGAACGCGTAGTACGCTGAGATTCATGATTGTGCTGACGACCAGAAACATCGAGGATTTCCTGGTTATTCACCAGTTCGCCCAGGGTGATGTTGTTGAGGAAACCGGTCAAACGTTCGCTCAGATCGCGCCACAGCGCGTGGGTCAGACACTTATCGCCACCCTGGCAGCCGCCTTTACCCTGACAACGGGTGGCGTCAACGGATTCGTCTACGGCGCTGATCACTTCGCCTACGGCGATGCTGCCAGCTTCTTTACCTAACAGGTAACCGCCGCCTGGTCCACGAACGCTGGATACCAGACCATTTTTACGCAGGCGAGAGAACAGCTGTTCCAGATAGGAAAGCGAAATTCCCTGACGCTCTGAAATATCTGCCAACGGAACCGGACCCGTTTCAGAGTTGAGCGCAACGTCAAGCATTGCGGTCACGGCATAACGCCCTTTAGATGTCAGTCTCATGTCTTACTTAACCTCAAACTCGCCCCTGCCCGGGCTTTTTATTAATATGGGTATTGCATAGCAGGGCCAAGTCTGACATTCCCGAGTAAATTGGTCAACTATTTACTTGACTGTTTTAGTCAGGTATTTGGCTTTCCGTGCCGTTATTGATTTCGAGCCGCTCCCGGGGTCGGCCAAAGGCCTCGCCCGGGCTACAACAGATTCGTAGGCCGGATAAGCGAGGCGCCATCCGGCGTTAACGCGCTTACTTACCTTTATTCTGCTGCTCAATAGACGCCAGCATCCCGCGCAGGATGTTCAGCTCCTGGCTTTCCGGACGCGCGCGGGTGAACAGACGACGCAACTTGTTCATCACCTGCCCCGGATGATTCGGGCGGATAAAACCGGTCGCCAGCAGCGTCTGCTCAAGGTGGCCGTAGAAACGTTCTAAATCATCGACCAGCGGATATGTCGTTTCTTCATGTTCAACCGCCGGCTGCGCCTGCTCCTGAGTCGCCAGCCAGGCCATTCGCACTTCATAGGCGATAACCTGCACCGCCATTGCCAGGTTCAGCGAGCTGTACTCGGGGTTGGCGGCGATCGCCACGTGGTAGTGGCACTTCTGCAGTTCGTCGTTAGTCAGGCCAACGCGCTCGCGGCCAAAGACCAGCGCGACCGGCGCATGCTGACCTTCGGCGACACTTTTCAGACCGCATTCGCGCGGATCCAGCATCGGCCACGGCAGCGTGCGGGAGCGCGCGCTGGTGCCAACCACCAGGCTACAGCCCGCCAGCGCTTCATCAAGGGTATCGACGATCTGCGCGTTACCAATCACATCGCTGGCGCCAGCGGCCAGCGCGATGGCCTGGGAATCAGGTTTCACCAGCGGGTTGACCAGCCACAGGTTAGTTAAGCCCATGGTTTTCATCGCGCGGGCAACGGAGCCCATATTGCCGGTGTGTGAGGTTTCTACCAGTACGATTCGAATATTTTGCAGCATTATGGTTCTTCGGCTAAAGATTATTCGTGCATGCTAACATAAAACGGAGACATAAGCAGAATTCGCTGTTACTATATGCGCCGTTTTTTCCCGTTCTTTAACATCCAGTGAGAGATACCGATGCATCCGATGCTGAACATTGCCGTGCGCGCAGCGCGCAAGGCGGGTAATTTAATTGCCAAGCACTACGAAACGCCAGATTCCGTAGAAACCAGCCAGAAAGGCAGCAATGACTTTGTGACTAACGTCGATAAAGCCGCAGAAGCGATTATTATCGAAACCATTCGCAAGTCTTACCCACAGCACACCATCATCACCGAAGAAAGCGGCGAGCACGCTGGTGAAGATCAGGATATTCAATGGGTTATCGATCCACTGGATGGCACCACCAACTTCGTTAAACGTCTGCCACACTTCTCTGTTTCCATCGCCGTACGCATTAAAGGCCGTACTGAAGTCGCCGTGGTTTACGATCCAATGCGTAATGAACTGTTCACCGCCACCCGCGGCCAGGGCGCGCAGCTGAACGGCTACCGTCTGCGCGGCAGCAACGCTCGCGATCTCGACGGTACTATCATCGCCACCGGTTTCCCGTTCAAAGCGAAGCAGCACGCTACCGCTTACATGAACATCCTCGGCAACATGTTCACCGAGTGCGCTGACTTCCGTCGCACTGGTTCCGCCGCGCTGGATCTGGCCTACGTTGCCGCTGGCCGCGTTGACGGTTACTTTGAAATCGCCCTCAAACCGTGGGATTTCGCCGCTGGTGAACTGATCGCTCGTGAAGCAGGCGCCATCGTTTGCGACTTCACCGGTGGTCATAACTATATGCTGACCGGCAACATCGTAGCCGGTAACCCGCGCGTCGTAAAAGCGATGCTGGCGAACATGCGCGAGCAGCTGAGCGAAGCGCTGAAGCGTTAATTTCTCACTGAATGTAAAAAGGAAGCCGCGGCTTCCTTTTTTTATACCCTAAAACGGCCGCAAGCCGCCGCCCGGCGGGATCGCGCTACTCCACATCACGACAGCCGCCGTCAATAGTGCCACGCCGCCGGCCAGCGCCAGCGTCGCCCAGCCAACCTGTTTCCACATCGCCGGCGCCTGATGGCGACTCAGGCGGATAGCCAACTGGCGGAATCCATGCACCAACAGCGCCAGCCCGCTTATGGTCAGCGACGTTCCCGCCGCCATCACCAGCGCGGCAGCCATGCCCCAGCCAAAGACGCCGATTACCTTGCTGAACAGCAGCACCATAATCGCTCCCGAGCAGGGACGCATGCCCATCGACAGTACAATCGCCAGCCTGGCGCGCCAGTCGTCGCCACTCTGTAGTTGATCCGGCGCCGGAAGGTGCTGATGGCCGCAGCCGCAATGTTCATCATGGACATGATGCGGGGTAAAAGCGGTAAACGTTGGCCGCCGCAGCAAGACTCGCAGTTTTTTCAATGCCCGCCAGCACAGTAAAAGCCCCAATGCGCCGACCAGCAGATAGCTCCCTTTCTCCAGCCAGAAGCTGCTGAGATGCAGTTGACGCGCCGGAAGCTGCAGCAGCGTCAATACCACCACCACCAGCACTATCGCCACCATTCCCTGCAACAGCGATGCCGCCAGCGTCAGCGCAATACTCGATTTCAACTTTGAGGGATGGGTGGCAAGCCAGGTGGTTATCACGATTTTTCCGTGACCGGGGCCAAGCGCGTGCAGTACGCCGTAGACAAAACTGAACCCGAGCAGTGACAGCCCCGCCGCTGACGGATTATCCGCCACCGCCTGCAGCAGTTGGCTGAGCTCAAGATTCAGTGAACGCTGCCAGACCGCGCTTTGCAACAGTACCTGCGGCCAGGCGAGCCACAACCAGATACCGCCCACGACGGTCAGCGTCAGAAACAGCGCCAGCGGCCAGAGTGATTTCCAGCGCGGCGCCCGCGCTCGCGGCGTAAAGACTACTGACATGTCAAGGTCACCTTCTGGGCGAAGTAGTTACCCAGTTCCATATCTTCCGGCGGCGCGTCCTCTTTATCGAGCGACTGCGCATAAGACAACATTTTGTCGTTGGGTTTCGGCGTCATTACCGTGGCCTTGCAGGAGGCCCGCAGCGCGGCAGGCAACGAAAAATCGCTATCCTGCTCATAAAACATATCGACGTAGTAGGTCGGATCGAAGGTGGATAAAGTAAAGGTTTGTCCGGCAACAGGTTGCGGTGTCGCCAACGGCAAGGTGAAGGTGAGTACCGCCTGCAGCCCGCTACGCGCAAGGCCGTAGCCATCCGGGCGGTTAGCAAACTTAACCCGCTGGCCGTTGTGCCACAGTTCGCTGAAGTAGTGCTGGCCGAGTACGTTGGCCATGACCTCCGCCGCCAGTTTTTTCCATACTTCGCTGCCCGCCTTTGCATTGCCGGCATCATAGAGCAGATCCGCTGAAGTTATTTCGTCCATCGTCCAGCGCATCTTAAAACCGGTCAACAGACCGTCTTTCACCACGGCTTCACTCTGCAAATTAATGAAGCTGTGCGGATGCGCAACGGCTGACAATGATAAAACCATGAAAAATGCCGCACCGACGCAGTGTTTCACTTTCTTCATCTGTTCCTCGCGTGAAAAATTCTGTGAACTTCGCCAGCAATCCTGATCTAAAGGCCGCGGCCCGCCCTGCTCACCCTGCATCCTTTGGCTATTCTTAGCTGAAACCCTAACTGGAACTTACCAGATGATGACAGTGATTGAACCACCATCTGCGCTTTCCAGTCCACAGCGCCGTAGCCAGGTGCTCCTGATGTTCTATCTTCCGGGACAATCCGTCACGCCGCAACAGCTGGTCAGGCTCAACCAGGTGGATGAGGCGACGGCCCAACAGGATATCGCGGAGACGGGGCGCGAAATTCAGCGTTATCATCGACTGACTCTCGCGTCGCAGATGGACGGCAGCTATCGGATTGAAGGCGCCGCGCTCGATCAACGCCTGTGCCTGCTGCACGCTCTCCGGCGTGGGCTACGCCTGTGCCCGCATTTCGTTCATCACCATTTTACCCCGGCGTTAAAAACGCAGCTTAAACAGCAGGGTATCGCGCGAACCTTATATGATGATACCAATCTTCAGGCGCTGGTGAATCGCTGCGCTCGCGCGCTCAATCGGCAGTTCGACTGCCGGGACGGTCAGTTCCTGCGCCTGTATCTTCAGTACTGCCTGCTACAACATCATCTGGGCCAGTCGCCGGATTTCACCCGTGAGCAGCGCAACTGGGCGCAGGCCGCGGCGGAATTTAACCTCGCCGCCGAAATCGTCCGCCACTGGCAGCGCCGGGTCAGCGCCACGCCCCATGCCGGCGAACAACTTTTCCTGACCCTGCTGTTTATGTTACTGAAAACCCCGGATCCCATTCACGACGGTCATCAACAGGACAGACGCCTGCATCTGGCGATCTCCCGCTTGATCCATCGTTTCCAGGATCTGGCGGGACGGCCATTCAGCGATGAACAAGGGTTGAGCGACCAGCTCTATATCCATCTTTCGCAGGCGTTGAACCGCAGCGTATTCGCCATCGGTATTGATAACGCTTTACCGGAGGAGATCGGACGCCTGTATCCGCGCCTGATGCGTACCACCCAGGAGGCATTACGCGATTTCGAAACGGCCTATCATATTCAATTTAATCAGGAAGAGGTCAGCTTAATCGCGGTGATTTTCGGCGCGTGGTTGATGCAAAAAGCCGACCTGCATGAAAAGCAGGTAGTGCTGCTGACGCGGGAAAATAGCGAACTGGAACAGGCGCTGGAAATGCAATTGCGGGAATTAACTCTGCTGCCGCTGAATATTAAATACTTAAGCGTGACTCAGTTTCAGCAACAAGGCGCGCCCAAGGATGTGACCTTAGTGGTCACGCCTTACACCACCGCGCTACCGCTGTTTTCGCCGCCGCTGTTTCATGCTGAAGAGAATTTTAGCGATCACCAGCGGCAGCAGATTTGCAAAATGCTTGAGGATTAGGCGCTCACCGCCTTCGGTCGCACGATCAGCGCCGGTAGCGCCACCAGCGCCATCACCCAGAAGACGCCCTGATGCAGGTGCTGGTAGAGGAAACCAGCAAACACCGTCATCACCGCGATGCTGCCGCCCATCGCCACCGCCGAGTAAACGGCCTGCAGGCGGATAACCTCACTTCCCTGCCGCGCGGCGATATAGCGCATGGCCGCCAGATGACAGACGGTAAACGTTCCGCAGTGGAGGATCTGCGCGACCAGTAGCCATGGCAGCGCGGTCGTCCAGCCCATAATCGTCCAGCGCGCCACCCCGCACACCGCCGAGAGCAGCAGCAGGTCGCGGGCGCTAAACCGACGGAACACTTTTTTACTCAAGGCGAAAATCACCACTTCGGCGACGACGCCGAGCGACCATAAATAACCGACGGCGGAGGCAGAATAACCGGCCTGCTGCCAGTATAGCGCGCTGAAGCCATAGTAGGCGGCATGCGCTCCCTGCAACAGACAGACGCAGGCTAGAAAACGCCAGCTTTGCCGCACCAGGCTAAGCCACGCCGGTAGTCCGGCCGCCTCCTGATGGCGGCTCTCCCCCTGCGGCATCACTGAAGGTTTCAGCAGCATGCCCAACAGCATCGAAGCGGTGCCCAGGCTTAACAACAACAGGATCGCCCGGTAATCAAACAGACTCACCAGCTTGCCGGTCAGCGCAGAACCGATGACAAAAGCAATCGATCCCCACAACCGCACCCGGCCGTAATCCATGGTGATCTGCTTTTGCCAGGTGTTGGCCAGCGCATCAGTTAAGGGTACCAGCGGCGAGAAAAAGAGGTTGAATCCGACGATGACCACCATCAGCCAGGCCACCAGCCCGCCGACCCAGAAGGCGAGAGCAAACAGCAGCGTCAGCAACGCCAGGATACGCAAGGCGCTAATCAAACGAGAAGGATCGCTGACCCGCGGCGCAATTAGCAGGCTGCCCAGAAAACGCGCCACCAGCCCGGCGCCGAGCAGCACGCCAATGGTTTCGGGCGTCAGGCCAACGCCTGCCAGCCAGACGCTCCAGAATGGTAAAAAAATACCGTAGCTAAAAAAGTAGGTGAAGTAACTTAGCGCCAGCCAGCGCGTGGAGTGCAAGACCATGATTCCCTCCCGAATGGAAGCTCTAGTCTGGCGATAAAGCGCATACTGAGCAAACCCATGTCTCACTATCTTCATGGTCGTTAAGTACATTTCTCTTAAAATCGTGAGCATTGTCACGCGATGAGTGTGCGACATGGCGGGCAGTATGAAAAAAAATCCGATAACCGGGCATCAGAGCGCTTCCCTCGTATCGGCTTAATCGCCGCTCAACGAGGCGCAACAATATTATTTTCCCAGCGTGGCGGGGAGTAAAAATGTGTATTACGTTTAGATCACACGCCTGTGATAAAGGACTGATTATGAACACGCTACGCTATTTTGACTTTGGCTCTTCCCGCCCTGTCCTGCTGTTAATCGCACGTATTGCGATCGTGCTGCTGTTCATTATTTTTGGCTATCCGAAACTGATGGGGTTTAGCGGAACGGTACAATATATGGCTTCTTCCGGCGCGCCGATGCCGACGCTGGCGGCGATCATCGCGGTCATCATGGAGGTACCCGCCGCTATTCTGATTATTTTAGGTTTCTTCACCCGCCCGCTGGCGGTGATCTTTATCTTTTACACCCTGGGTACCGCGGTTATCGGCCATCATTACTGGGATATGACCGGCGATGCGGTATTGCCGAATATGATTAACTTCTATAAGAACGTCAGTATCGCCGGGGCCTTCCTGCTGCTGGCGATAACCGGACCAGGTTCGATTTCGCTGGACCGTCGATAACCAGCAGACACAAAAAAGGCCGCAATCGCGGCCTTTTTTATCTTAACGCGGTAAGATTACGCGTAAACCGGGAAACGGGCGCAGATATCCAGCACTTTACCTTTGACGCGCTCAATAACAGCTTCGTCGTTGATATTGTCGAGAACGTCGCACATCCAGCCAGCCAGCTCTTTCACTTCCGCTTCTTTAAAGCCGCGGCGAGTCACAGCCGGAGAACCGATACGGATACCGGAAGTCACGAACGGGCTCTTCGGATCGTTCGGTACGCTGTTTTTGTTAACGGTGATGTTGGCGCGGCCCAGGGCGGCGTCAGCTTCTTTACCGGTCAGGTTTTTATCTACCAGATCCAGCAGGAACAGGTGGTTTTCAGTACCGCCGGAAACCACTTTGTAACCGCGGTTCAGGAACACTTCCACCATCGCTTTGGCGTTTTTGGCAACCTGCTGCTGATAAACTTTGAACTCTGGCTCCATCGCTTCTTTCAGCGCCACCGCTTTCGCGGCGATAACGTGCATCAGCGGGCCGCCCTGCGCGCTTGGGAACACGGCGGAGTTCAGTTTCTTGTACAGCTCTTCGCTACCGCCTTTCGCCAGGATCAGGCCGCCGCGCGGACCCGCCAGGGTTTTGTGGGTGGTAGTAGTAACAACGTGGGCGTGCGGAACCGGGTTCGGATAAACGCCGGCGGCAATCAGGCCCGCTACGTGCGCCATATCGACGAACAGGTAAGCGCCGATGCTGTCAGCGATTTCACGCATTTTCGCCCAGTCAACGATACCGGAGTAAGCGGAGAAGCCACCGATGATCATCTTCGGTTTGTGCTCCTGGGCCTGCTTCGCCATGTCGTCGTAGTCGATTTTACCGGACTCATCGATACCGTAAGGAATGATGTTGTACAGTTTACCGGAGAAGTTAACCGGGGAACCGTGGGTCAGGTGGCCGCCTTGCGCCAGGTTCATACCCAGCACGGTATCGCCTGGCTGCAGCAGTGCGGTGTAGACGGCAAAGTTAGCCTGCGAGCCGGAGTGCGGCTGCACGTTAGCGTAGTCGGCGCCGAACAGTTCTTTCGCGCGGTCGATAGCCAGTTGCTCAACGATATCCACGTACTCGCAGCCACCGTAGTAGCGCTTGCCCGGATAACCTTCGGCATATTTGTTAGTCAGCTGGGAACCCTGAGCCTGCATCACGCGCGGACTGGTGTAGTTCTCGGAGGCGATCAGTTCGATGTGCTCTTCCTGACGTACTTTTTCCTGCTCCATAGCCTGCCACAGTTCGGCATCATAATCGGCAATGTTCATTTCACGCTTTAACATCCGCATCTCCTGACTCAGCTAACGATAAAATTTTGGCCTAAAAAGGCGGTCCTGATGGACAACGGCCCACAGTATAACCGAATCATTCTGTGATAACAGGTCTTGACAAAGGATTTTACGCAAACGATTGGCTCCACAGCACACAAGGCTTTGAGCAATAACGCATCAAACTTTATCAACGGATTTCTTTTCAGGTTTGTGATGCAAATTCTTCATGTTGTAACTGCTTTGCGGCAAAGTGATAAAGAACCATTTACATAGCAGGGTTATTTATATAAGATGCATTTGAAATGCATCAATAGGATAACATTTAAGGAAGCTGCTATGCTCGACGCTCAAACCATCGCCACGGTCAAAGCCACCATTCCCCTGCTTGTAGAGACCGGCCCAAAGCTAACCGCGCATTTTTATGACCGCATGTTTACTCATAACCCGGAGCTCAAAGAGATCTTCAATATGAGTAACCAGCGCAACGGCGACCAGCGCGAAGCGCTGTTCAACGCTATCGCCGCCTACGCCAGTAATATCGACAACCTGCCGGCCCTGCTGCCGGCGGTCGAAAAAATCGCCCAGAAACATACCAGCTTCCAGATTAAACCGGAGCAGTACAATATTGTCGGCAGCCATCTGCTGGCGACCCTCGACGAAATGTTTAGCCCAGGCCAGGAAGTACTCGACGCCTGGGGCAAAGCTTACGGGGTGCTGGCGAACGTCTTCATCAATCGCGAAGCGGAGATCTATCAGGATAACGCCAGTAAAAATGGCGGCTGGGAAGGTACCCGCGCGTTCCGCATTGTTAAGAAGACCCAGCGCAGCCAGCTTATTACCAGCTTTGAACTGGAGCCTGTCGACGGTCAGCCGGTCGCCGATTACCAGCCAGGACAGTATCTGGCTATCTGGCTGAAGCCGGAAGCCTTCGAATATCAGGAAATTCGTCAATACTCTCTGACCCGCAGAGCGGACGGTAAAGGCTATCGCATCGCGGTGAAACGCGAGAATGGCGGCCAGGTGTCCAACTGGCTGCATAACCACGCCAGCGAAGGCGACGTAGTCTACTTAGCCGCGCCGGCAGGCGACTTCTTCCTCAACGTGGAAGCGCAGACGCCGGTGACCCTGCTCTCCGGCGGCGTCGGCCAAACGCCAATGCTGGCGATGCTGGATACGCTGGCGCAAAGCCATCATCAGGGCCAGGTGAACTGGTTCCACGCGGCGGAAAACGGTGACGTTCACGCCTTTGCGGACGAAGTGAAGGCGCTTGGCGCGGCGTTGCCGAAGTTTACCTCTCACGTCTGGTACCGCAGCCCGAGCGAGGCCGACCGTCAGGCAGGACGTTTTGATAGCGAAGGTTTGATGGATTTAGCGCCGCTGGCGGAAAATATTCGCGACCCGCAGATGCAATTCTATCTCTGCGGCCCGGTAGCGTTTATGCAGTTTGCGGCGAAGCAGCTGGTAGAATTAGGGGTCAATAAAGACAACATTCATTACGAATGCTTCGGCCCGCATAAGGTTCTGTAAGCCCAACGACGCGGGGATTTGTAGGCCGGGTAAGCACAGCGCCACCCGGCGATACGCGAGGATTAAATCGCCGCGTCGTCTTCTTCACCGGTACGGATACGAATCACCCGCGCCACGTCGAAGACAAAGATTTTACCGTCGCCGATTTTACCGGTCTGGGCGGTACGAATGATGGTATCGACGCAGGTATCGACGATATCGTCCGTCACCACGATTTCAATTTTCACCTTCGGCAGAAAATCCACCATATATTCCGCGCCGCGGTACAGCTCGGTATGCCCTTTCTGACGACCAAACCCTTTGACTTCGGTGACCGTCATGCCGGTGATACCGACTTCCGCCAGCGCTTCACGCACGTCATCCAATTTGAACGGTTTAATAATCGCATCAATCTTTTTCATGGTTTTCCTGTCTTTGTCGCGTAACCGGTTGCTTACCGTATCATAGCTTGCGCTATGCCGCGGGGCTACTCTTTAAAGTCGTTGGCGTCGAGCTCGTGGCGCGACAGCAGTTTGTAAAACTCGGTGCGGTTGCGCCCGGCCATCCGCGCGGCATGCGTCACGTTACCTTTGGTTATCTGCAAAAGCTTACGCAGGTAGTTGAGCTCAAACTGATTACGCGCCTCGACGAAGGTCGGTAGCGCGGTATTCTCCCCCTCCAGCGCCTGCTCCACCAGCGCATCGCTGATCACCGGCGATGAGGTCAGCGCCACACATTGTTCAATCACGTTAACCAACTGACGCACGTTGCCCGGCCATTTGGCGGCCATTAGCCGCTTCATCGCATCGGTGGAGAAGGCGCGCACGAAAGGTTTGTGACGGTCGGCGGACTGGCGCAATAGATGATTGGCCAGTAGCGGGATATCCTCCGCGCGCTCGGAAAGCGGCGGGATCTTCAAGTTAACGACATTGAGCCGATAGAACAGATCTTCGCGGAATTCGCCGCGCGCCATCGCCTTCGGTAGATCGCGGTGGGTCGCCGAAACAATGCGCACGTCGATGTCGATATCGCGGTTGCTGCCCAGCGGGCGCACCTTACGCTCCTGCAGGACGCGCAGCAGCTTTACCTGCAGCGCGACGGGCATATCGCCGATTTCATCAAGAAACAGCGTACCGCCCTCGGCGGCCTGAAAAAGCCCTTCGCGGTTGCTGACCGCGCCGGTAAAGGCGCCGCGCGCGTGGCCGAACAGTTCGGACTCCAGCAATTGTTCCGGCAACGCGCCGCAGTTAATCGCGATAAACGGTTTTTCGTGGCGCGGGCTGGCGTTGTGGATCGCCTGGGCGACAATCTCTTTCCCGGTACCGCTCTGGCCGATAATCAACACGCTAACGTCAGACTGCGCCACCATACCGGCCTGCTCCAGCAGCCGCAGCATCTGTGGACTACGGGTGACAATCGCCTGTCGCCAGCGCTCGTCGGTGGCCGGCGAGCTCTGCTCGAGAGCATCGTCAATCGCTTTATATAGCGCGTCTTTATCGACCGGTTTAGTCAGAAAACTAAACACCCCTTTCTGGGTAGCGGCAACGGCGTCTGGAATAGAGCCGTGGGCGGTCAGGATGATGACCGGCATGCCGGGTTGCGCCTTCTGGATTTCAGCAAACAGCTGCAGGCCGTCCATTTCATCCATGCGTAAATCGCTCACCACCAGGTCCACCCGCTCGCGCGTCAGCACGCGTAGCGCCTCGGGCCCGCTTTCCGCCGTGACCACGCTATAACCCTCACTGACCAGTCGCATCCCCAGCAGCTTTAACAGCCCCGGATCGTCGTCCACCAGCAACAGGTGGGCGGGTTTACGGATCGTCATGGATCACCTCCGGTACCTTGTCGCTACCGCTATTAAAATTGCCGCCGGGCTTACGGCTGGAGAGCTGGCGCTCAATATCGGTAAGGTTTTCCAGCTTGCGGGTGGTCAGCTCCAGTTGGCTACGCAACTGCTGCTCCTGCTGACGCAAGGTTTCCAGTTCAGCATCGCTTGATTGCTGGAGTTTGCCGTAGCGGGATCGCTCCTCAAATAACTGCAATTGGCGGGCTTGGCCGTCGCGCCACAGCCGGTACAGCGGGCGAACCTGCGCGGCGATTTGCGGGCTAAAGCTGTCGATGCGGGCAACCATTTCGCGACGCTCATCGGGGGTGATTTTGGCGTCAGCCAGCAGAATGCCGCGTTTCAACGCATCCTGCCAGTTATCATCGTTATGCAATTTGGCTTCGGCGCGGGCTTGTACCGGCGCCAGGCGATCCGCGCAGTCAATACCACGCAGCCAATACAGCGGGTTCTTATCACTGGCATCGTTTTCCAGTGACCAGATATTGGCGCAATCTACGGAGAGAAAATCCGCCACCTGATGTTCCGGTAGCTCGGGCGGCGCATTGCCGTCTGCGGCGCGCGGCGACATAGCGGCGGAACAACCCGCCAGCGTCAGGCAGCATAGGCCCGACAGCAGCCATCCCCGTAAAGGACGGCGCAATGCGAAAAAGAGGGACATATTCACCCAATGTTGATTCATGTGTTGGTTTTTCCCGGCTCAGCGGCGGGGAGCGAGATGCGAAAACAGATGAACCCGGGATTATCATCGACCAGGCTCAGCTCTCCCTGCATTTGCCGTACGCAGTCGCGGGCGATACTCAACCCCAGACCGCTGCCTTTTACTGCCCCTTTACGCAGGTGGCTTCCCTGATAAAAAGGCTCGAAAATCATATTTCTTTCGGCGACGGGGATCGGCTCGCCGCTATTGGCGACATCGATACGAACCTGCTCGCCGTGGCGGTAACTATGAATCCGAATGTTACCGGATTCAGCGCCATAGTGCACCGCATTGGAGTACAGATTATCAAGCACGCTGGTCAGCAACGTCGGCTCCGCCAGGCAGAAGCGTTCACCCAGCGCCAGCTCGGTAGACATCATCTTGGCTCTTGCCGGTAAACTATGCGCGGAAACGACGGTCTGCGCCAGTTCGGCAATATCCACTTTCTGCCGCTCGACCGGGCCATCGGCCAGTTTGCGGTTATAGTCGAGCAACTGTTCGATCAGCTTTTGCAGATTGCGGCTGCTGTTATCAAGGATCTCAACGATTTCTTGCTGTTCCGTCGTCAGCGGCCCCGCTACCCGGTCCGCCAGCAGCTCCGTACCTTCACGCATGCTGGCGAGCGGTGTTTTCAGTTCATGTGACAGATGACGAAGAAACTGGTGGCGTTGGGACTCCAGCCACGCCAGACGTTCACTCAACCAGATAATCCGTTTACCGACCGATCGCAATTCGCGCGGGCCGGTGAACAGCGCCGCATCATCCAGCGACTTTCCCTCTCCCAGGCGGTTAATCATCTTCTCGATGCCCTTCACCGGGCCGATGATCATGCGGGTAAACAGCAAAACCAGCGTCAGGCTCAGCAGAAACAGAACCAGCGCCTGCCAGCCGAAGAACTGCCCGCGCTCGGCGATCTCCTGCTGTAGCTGCTGGCCGCGGGAGAAGATTACCGTGCGGGTCGCTTGCACCATTTCACTGTTAGCATCGGCAAAGGCTTCGAGGCTCGCCGCGGCTTTGGCGTCCGGCGCGCTATTATGGCAACGCAATTGGGCCAGGTCGGCGAGGTTCTGCCGCAGGGTCTGCCAAATGTGAGCATCCGGCAACACGCCGGAGAGCGCCTCAAGCATTTCGCTATAACGCTTACGTTGATTTTGATAGACCCGCTCAAGAGTAGGATCGTCCAGCACGCAATACTGGAGATAGCTACGCTCCATTTCCAGCGAGGCGTTGACCATCGCTTCGCTACGCCGCGCATCAGTCAAGGTGGTGCGGTTAATATGCGCGGCCTGGGCGCTGAGCGCGTTCAGGCTTTGCCAGGCCTGCCATGCCAGCACCAACAGCGGCAGCATGATCAGCACAAAGGACAGCGTCACCAGTTGGCGCAAGGAACGGGGGAAAAGAGAGAATCGCTTCAAAGATATAGCCTCAACCATTAGCTCCTGAAGATGCTAACTGAGGATGGCGGAAACATCCACGGCAGAAACAATAAAGGCAGGCTCTAAAGCCTGCCTTTATTAAGGAATGAGGCGGTGCCTTACTCGACGTTTCGCCCGATGACTGATAAAGCAGAGCTGTTATCAGGAGTTGGACGGCAGGCACCTGTTTGTGCGTCATTCGAAGTTTATGTAGCGCTTCCCGAAGGGGCTGACATAAGAAGGTGAATGAGCCACTGCTGATTATTATGCACGAACTATGCCACCTTTCAAAACAAATTATTAACAGTATGATATATAACGAATTACATGCAATAACCCACTAAAATTCATTTGTCTATTCTTTGACCATAGTGTCGCCAATTGGCAACAACAAATCAGCCCTCAATTACACATATTTAAAATCAATAGCTTAAGTGTCGTCATTCAGAGACACCATTAAACCGCGTCTGTCGGTAATTCCCGACACTCTGATACGGCCTCGATCACAAATAAAAAAGCCCCCTGGATTAACAGGGGGCCCGTTTTCATCAACTTAGCGGTATTAACCCAGTTGCTTACGCGCGTTGCGGAAGATGCGCATCCATGGGCTGTCTTCACCCCAGTTTTCCGGGTGCCAGGAGTTGCTGACGGTACGGAAGACGCGTTCCGGGTGCGGCATCATGATCGTCGCGCGACCGTTTTCGCTGGTCACCGCGGTAATGCCGTTCACCGATCCGTTCGGGTTCGCCGGATAGGTTTGCGTCACTTTGCCGAAGTTATCGACGAAGCGTAGCGCCACCAGGCCTTTGCTTTCAAGCGCGGCCAGGTGCGCGCTGTCCCGCACCTCCACCTGCCCTTCGCCGTGAGAAACGGCAATCGGCATCATCGAACCGGCCATGCCCTGCAGCAGCAGCGATGGGCTCTGGGTGACTTCAACCAGGCTGAAACGCGCTTCAAAGCGGTCAGAATGGTTGCGTACGAAGCGCGGCCACAAGTCGCTTCCAGGGATCAGCTCACGCAGGTTGGACATCATCTGACAACCGTTACATACGCCCAGCGCCAGCGTCTGCGGGCGATGGAAGAAAGTGGCGAACTCATCGCGTACGCGTTCGTTGAACAGAATCGATTTCGCCCAACCTTCGCCTGCCCCCAGTACGTCACCGTAGGAGAAACCGCCGCAGGCCACCAGCGTATGGAAGTCGCCAAGACCGGTACGACCCGCCAGCAGATCGCTCATATGCACGTCGATGGCATCGAAGCCGGCGCGATGGAAAGCGGCCGCCATTTCAACGTGAGAGTTAACCCCCTGCTCGCGCAGCACGGCCACTTTCGGGCGCGCGCCGGTCGCAATATACGGCGCGGCAACATCTTCATTGATATCAAACGACAGCTTAACGTTAAGACCCGGGTCGCTATCGTTAGACTTCGCCTGGTGCTCCTGATCGGCGCATTCCGGGTTATCGCGCAGGCGCTGCATCTGCCAGGTGGTCTCCGCCCACCACATACGCAGCGTGGTGCGGCTTTCGCTGAACAGCGGCTGACCGTCGGCGGTGATAACAAAACGATCGCCTGCCGTCGCCTGGCCTAAGTAGTGCACGCAATCTGCCAGACCATTCATCGCCAGCAGCGCTTCCACCGCTTCGCGATCCGCGGCGCGAACCTGAATCACCGCGCCCAATTCTTCGTTGAACAGCGCCGCCAGACGATCGTCGCCCAGCGCGGCGATATCGGCAGTTACGCCGCAGTGACCGGCGAACGCCATTTCCGCCAGCGTCACTAACAGTCCGCCATCGGAGCGGTCGTGGTAGGCCAGCAGTTTACGCTGCGCCACCAGTGCCTGCATCGCGTCCCAGAAGCCTTTCAGCTGCGCGACATCACGCACGTCGGCCGGCTGGTCGCCTAGCTGGCGATAGACCTGCGCCAGCGCGGTGGCGCCCAGCGCGTTACGCCCTTGGCCGAGATCGATCAGCAGCAGGGCGTTATCTTCCGTAGAGAGTTGCGGGGTCACGGTGCCGCGCACGTCTTCAACGCGGGCAAACGCGGAGATCACCAGCGACAGCGGCGAGGTCATTTCGCGCTGCTCGCTTCCTTCCTGCCAGCGGGTTTTCATCGACATTGAGTCTTTACCCACCGGGATAGTCAGGCCCAGCGCCGGACACAGTTCTTCACCGACTGCTTTTACCGCCTCATACAGACCGGCGTCTTCACCCGGGTGACCGGCTGCCGCCATCCAGTTTGCCGACAGTTTGACGCGGTTGAGTTCGCCAATCTGCGTAGCGGCGATGTTTGTCAACGCTTCGCCGACCGCCAGGCGGGCAGAGGCGGCAAAGTCGAGCAGCGCAACCGGCGCGCGTTCACCCATCGCCATCGCTTCGCCGTAGTAGCTATCGAGGCTGGCGGTGGTCACCGCGCAGTTGGCGACCGGGATCTGCCACGGCCCCACCATCTGGTCACGCGCCACCATACCGGTCACGGTGCGATCGCCGATGGTCACAAGGAAGGTTTTCTCAGCCACCGTCGGCAGATGCAGCACGCGGTTAACCGCATCGGCAATCGTCATTGGTTGACGATCCAGCTCGCTGCCCTGCGCTTTCAGCGTTTGCACGTCACGCGTCATTTTCGGCGTTTTGCCGAGCAGGACGTCCAGCGGCAGGTCGATCGGCCGATCGTTAAAGTGGCTGTCGCTCAGGCTAAGGTGTTGCTCCGCCGTGGCTTCGCCGATCACCGCATAAGGCGCGCGCTCGCGGCGGCACAGCTCTTCAAACAGCGGCAGCTGTTCCGGCGCGACCGCCAGAACGTAACGCTCCTGGGATTCGTTACACCAGATCTCCAGCGGGCTCATGCCCGGCTCATCGCTGAGGATATCGCGCAGCTGGAATTTTCCGCCGCGGCCGCCATCGCTCACCAGCTCCGGCATGGCGTTAGAGAGACCGCCCGCGCCAACGTCGTGGATAAACAGAATCGGGTTCGCATCGCCCAGCTGCCAGCAGCGGTCGATCACTTCCTGACAGCGGCGCTCCATTTCCGGGTTGTCGCGCTGTACAGAGGCGAAATCCAGATCGGCATCAGACTGGCCGGAAGCCATGGACGACGCCGCGCCGCCGCCGAGACCAATGTTCATCGCCGGGCCGCCCAGCACGATAAGCTTGGCGCCAACGGTGATTTCGCCCTTCTGGACGTGCTCGCCGCGGATGTTGCCAATACCGCCCGCCAGCATGATCGGTTTGTGATAGCCGCGCAGCTCTTCGCCATTGTGGCTGGTCACTTTCTCTTCATAGGTACGGAAGTAGCCATTCAGCGCCGGACGACCAAATTCGTTGTTAAACGCCGCGCCGCCCAGCGGGCCTTCGGTCATGATATCCAGCGCGGTCACGATACGCTCAGGTTTACCGAAATCCTCTTCCCACGGCTGTTCAAAACCCGGGATACGCAGGTTAGAAACCGAGAAGCCGACCAGACCCGCTTTCGGCTTCGCGCCGCGCCCCGTGGCGCCTTCGTCGCGGATCTCGCCGCCGGAGCCGGTTGCGGCGCCCGGCCACGGCGAAATCGCCGTCGGGTGGTTGTGAGTTTCAACTTTCATCAGAATGTGCGCCGGCTCCTGATGGAAGTCATAGCGCCCGGTCTGGTAGTCGGCGAAATAGCGTCCGACTTCGGAACCTTCCATTACCGCGGCGTTGTCTTTATAGGCAGACAGCACATATTCCGGGTTTTTCTCGAAGGTATTTTTAATCATTTTAAACAGCGACTTCGGCTGTTGTTGGCCGTCGATAATCCAGTCGGCGTTAAAAATTTTGTGGCGGCAATGTTCCGAGTTGGCCTGCGCGAACATATACAGTTCAATGTCGTTCGGATTGCGGCCAAGCTTAACGAATGCGTCCTGCAGGTAGTCGATTTCGTCATCGGCCAGCGCCAGCCCCAGACGGAGGTTGGCGTCAATCAGCGCCTGACGTCCCTGGCCCAACAGGTCCACGCTGGCCACCGGTGTCGGCTGATGGTGAGCAAACAGCTTCTCTCCCTCTTCCAGCTCAGTGAAAACGCTCTCCATCATGCGATCGTGCAGCTCCGCCGCAACGGCGTCCCACTGCGCATCGCTCAGACCCTGTGCTTCAACGTAGTACGCCACGCCGCGTTCCAGCCGCACGACCTGCGATAAACCGCAGTTATGGGCGATGTCGGTAGCTTTGGAGGACCAGGGGGAGATAGTGCCGGGGCGAGGGGTGACGAGCAGTAATTTACCGGTTGGCGTATGGCTGCTGAGGCTTGGGCCATATTTAAGCAGTCTGACCAGTCTTTCGCGCTCCTCATCGCTTAGCGGGGCGCTCAGGTCGGCAAAGTGAACATACTCCGCGTATAAGGTGCTAACCGGCAGGTTGGCCGCCTGAAAACGTGCCAGCAGTTTGTTGATACGGAATGCCGACAGTGCAGGTGAACCACGCAAAATATCCATCATAAGTCTCTCGTCTTCGAAGCTTTCAAGGTGAGCCAGGGGGAAACGGGCGCCATTATAGAGAATCCTGAGCCCCGACGAAACCGTTTGCGTAGAAATAAAATGATTCATCAGTTTTATCAATAAATGTGACATGAATCGCGAATATGTTGCCAACTGGCGCATTCTTAAGCAAAATGCCGCTCAACTTACGGCAACCATTTACTTTTTCCGGATATACCCAGCTGAGGAACTCCACGCTGCAGAAAATTAACTATTTGAAAAAATTAAAGATTAATTATCTGCTGATCGGCGTCGTCACCCTTTTGTTGGCGGCGGCGCTGTGGCCGTCTTTACCGTGGATGGGAAAACCGGAGAACCGCGTTGCCGGGATCATTGCTCGCGGCGAACTGCGCGTGAGTACAATTAACTCGCCGCTGACCTACGCCGCCATCAACAACAAAGACTACGGTCTCGATTACGAACTGGCGAAACGCTTCGCCGATTACCTTGGGGTGAAGCTGAAAGTCACCGTGCGGCAGAATATTAGCCAGCTATTTGACGATCTCGATGCCGGTAAAACCGATATGCTGGCCGCCGGGCTGGTCTATAACACCGAGCGGGTAAAGAACTATCAGGCGGGCCCCACCTATTATTCCGTTTCGCAGCAGCTGGTCTATCGCGTTGGCGGTAATCGTCCGCGTACGCTGGCCGGGATCAATGCCGAACAGCTCGCCATCGCCCCAGGCCACGTCGCCCTCAACGACTTGCAGGCGCTGAAGGAGAGCAAATACCCGGACCTCAACTGGCGCGTTGATGAAAAGCGCGGCACCACCGCCCTGATGCAGGCGGTCATCGACGGCACGCTGGAATATACCGTCGCCGATTCCGTCGCCGTCAGCCTGTTCCAGCGCGTACATCCGGAGCTGGCGGTGGCTCTCGACATCAGCGATGAACAGCCGGTCACCTGGTTTAGCGAAAAAAGCGAAGACAATTCACTATCGGCAGCCATGCTCGATTTCTTTAATAGTATGAATGAAGACGGCACCCTCGCCCGCCTGGAAGAGAAGTATCTCGGCCACGGCAACGACTTCGACTATGTTGATACCCGCACCTTCCTGCGCGCGGTACAGAATACGCTGCCGGATCTGAAGCCGCTGTTTGAGAAATACGCCCGACAGATCGACTGGCGACTGCTGGCGGCGATTGCCTGGCAGGAGTCGCACTGGGATCCGCAGGCCACCTCGCCGACCGGCGTGCGCGGTATGATGATGCTAACCCGTAACACTGCCCAAAGTTTAGGTCTGACGGATCGTACCGATGCCGAACAGAGCCTCGACGGCGGCGTGCGCTATCTGCAGGATATGATGGCCAAAGTGCCGGAGGCGATCCCGAAAGAGGAGCGGATCTGGTTTGCGCTGGCGGCCTATAATATGGGCTACGCGCATATGCTTGACGCGATGGCGCTGACTAAAAAACAAAAAGGCAACCCGAACAGCTGGTCCGACGTTAAGCAGCGTCTGCCATTGCTGAGCCAGAAGCCCTACTACAGCCGCTTAAAATATGGCTACGCCCGCGGCCATGAGGCTTACGCCTACGTGGAAAATATTCGTAAGTACCATATCAGCCTGGTTGGATATTTGTCTGAACAGGAAAGGAAAGCGGCGCAAGAAATGGCGATTGCCGAAGCTTATCCGGCCGTCGCGCCGGAAGAACTCGATAGCGAGCATAAAGAGTATGCGATGCCCTTCTTTAAATTCCGCGGCGAAAAGCTTGTCGACAACGTTAAGCTGAAGTTGCCGACAATGGGACGTTAGCCCTCTTCCTGACGCGCTTTCTTCAATGCCTTTTTCTCTTCCCGCCGCCAGCGGAAGAAATCGCTCAGCATCGCGGAGCAAGATTCAGCCAGAATTCCCTCGGTAATTTCAACCCGGTGGTTCATCCCCGGATGATGCAGCACATCGATTAACGACCCGGCCGCGCCGGTTTTAGCATCGCGGGCGCCGAACACCAGCCGCGAGATGCGGCTATGCACCATCGCCCCGGCGCACATCACACAAGGCTCCAGCGTGACGTACAGCGTGGCATCAATTAAACGATAGTTCTGCAGGACCAGCCCTCCCTGACGCAGCGCCATAATTTCGGCATGGGCGGTAGGATCGTGACGACCAATTGGCCGGTTCCAGCCCTCGCCGATGACCTGATTGTTATGCACCAGCACGGCGCCCACCGGCACCTCGCCCTCTTCCCAGGCGCGTTTCGCCAGCGTCAGCGCATGGCGCATCCAGTATTCATCGTTAAATTCGTGATCAGACACAGCGGCACTCCTGCAGAAAAAGCGGGGCGCATTATACATGGGCGCTATATATCGCCCAAATAATTCGCCTGCAGCGGAATTATTCGAGCTGCTGGAGATCGCCCTGCGGCGTCACCCGCCAGCGATGCTGGCAAAAACAGAGTAGCGGGTTATCCTGCTCGCTATCGCTATAGCCGCTATATAAGCGTAGCGGCGCGCCGATCCGCTGTTCCAGCTGCGCTACTTTCTCATGGCCCAGACAACGCAGCGTCAGCACCCAGCCGCCGCGACGGCGGCTCATGCGACTGGCGATAAGCTTTACGCGCGGCAGCCAAAGCGTATCGGCATAGACCTGTTCCACCAGCGACTGCGGTGAGCCGGTAATCAGCCAGACGTCGGCATCGGTACTGGTTAAATAGTCGTTTAGCCGGCCCTGTACCACCGGAAAGGCGGTCACGTGCTGGCGAAACCAGCTAACGAACTCCGCCTCCAGACGCTTAAGATGGCTTTCACGCCGGCCGCAGGTGGCGGCCCACAGCAGCAGGCTCATCGGCCAGCGCGCCGCGCGTCCGTTAACCAACAGGCCCAGCAGTACTATTGGCGACAAGGCCGCCACTGACAGTATGTTGAGCGGTTGACGACGTAAGAGGTAACGAATAAAGCTGCCGAACATATCCTGCTGGTGCAATGTGCCATCAAGATCGAAAAACACGACTCGTCGCGCGTTACTGTTCAAACCGAACTCCTTTCTGGTACGGATTTTCCTGGCGATGCCGATAGCTTAACAGGCTTGCCGCGACGAGCGCGAAATTGTCTGCCACGGTTGAGGTAAGATTCAGAATCTGACCCATTCGCATAATTCTTCACAGCAGAATTTTTAATTCGTACTATTCCACTTATAATCGAATACAAAATTCTTTCAGCCGCTAACGCCCTCCTTCGGAGAAGCCATGAACTGTTTAATCCGCATCCGCCAACGTTACCCGTCGCTGGCGGCGAGCGACAAAAAACTTGCCGACTTTATTCTGGCTCAGCCGGACCAAACCCGCCATCTCAGCTCACAGCAGCTGGCTGGCGAAGCGGGCGTCAGCCAGTCCAGCGTGGTGAAGTTCGCGCAAAAAATGGGGTTCAAAGGCTTTCCGGCATTAAAACTGGCGCTCAGCGAAGCGCTGGCCAGCAGTCCGGATCCGCACTCTGTGCCGGTACATAACCAAATTCGCGGCGACGATCCGCTGCGTCTGGTGGGTGAAAAGCTGATCAAAGATAACATCGCGGCGATGCACGCCTCGCTGGACGTCAACAGCGAAGAGAAACTTCTGGAAGCAGTGGCCCTGCTGCGCGATGCTCGCCGGGTGATCATTACCGGCATCGGCGCCTCCGGGCTGGTGGCGCGCAATTTTAGCTGGAAGTTAATGAAAATTGGCATCAACGCCGTCGCCGAGCAAGATATGCATGCGCTGCTGGCAACGGTGCAGGCGATGTCGGCGGACGATCTGCTGTTGGCTATCTCCTATTCCGGAGAACGCCGCGAGATCAATATGGCGGCCGCTGAAGCGCTCCGCGTCGGCAGCAAGATCCTCGCGATCACCGGTTTCACTCCCAACGCGTTGCAGCAGCAGGCTTCACAGTGTCTATACACCATTGCTGAAGAGCAGGCGACGCGCAGCGCAGCGATCTCCTCCACCAGCGCGCAAATGATGCTCACCGATCTCCTCTTTATGGCGCTGGTGCAGCAAGATCTCGAACACGCGCCGGAACGCATACGCCATAGCGAAGCACTGGTGAAAAAGCTGGTCTGAGTAGAAAATGGGCGTATAATGCCCGCCCTGTTTGTGTTGTTTCTGAGATTTTCCTGATGGCGCTGTTAATCACCAAAAAATGCATCAATTGCGATATGTGCGAACCGGAGTGCCCGAATGAGGCCATTTCGATGGGCGAGAGCATTTATGAGATTAACAGCGACCGCTGCACCGAGTGCGTGGGCCACTACGACACGCCAACCTGCCAGAAAGTGTGCCCGATCCCGAATACTATTCTCAAAGATCCGGCGCACGTCGAGAATGAAGAACAGTTGTGGGATAAATTCGTGCTCATGCACCACGCGGATAAGCTTTAACCGCGGGTTTAGCTTTCGACGATCACCGTGGCGCAGGCGTAGTGGCGTTCATCGGCGAGAGTGACGTGAATAGCGCTTACCCCCATCCGTTCAGCCAATAGCTTTGCTTCGCCCCATAACCGCAGTTTCGGCTTGCCCAATTCATCGTTGTAAACTTCGAACTGGTTAAACGCCAGGCCGTTGCGAATACCGGTTCCGAGCGCTTTCGCCGCCGCTTCTTTGACCGCAAAGCGTTTTGCCAGAAAACGCACCGGCTGCTGGTGCTGCTCCCAAATGCTCCATTCGTGATCGCTCAGCACCCGGCGCGCCAGGCGATCGCCGCTACGGGCGATCACCGCTTCGATGCGGGCGATTTCGACGATGTCGGTACCCAGCCCGAGAATCGCCATTAGCCGCGCGCTTCCAGCATCAGGCGTTTCATTTCCGCGACAGCCTCTTTCAGGCCGCTCATCACAGCGCGACCAATAATGGCATGGCCGATATTCAGTTCGTGCATTTCCGGCAAGGCGGCAATGGCTTTCACGTTGTGATAGGTCAGACCGTGACCGGCGTTCACCTTCAGGCCAAGGCTGGCGGCATAGGTCGCCGCTTTGGCGATACGCTCAAGCTCTTTAGCCTGTTCGGCATCGGTTTTGGCATCGGCATAGCAGCCGGTATGGATTTCAATATACGGCGCGCCCACTTCGGCAGCCGCTTTGATCTGCTCATCATCCGCGTCGATAAACAGGGAGACCAGAATACCGGCATCCGCCAGGCGCTGACAGGCATCGCGCATCTTATCGCGCTGCCCGGCCACGTCCAGCCCACCCTCGGTGGTCACTTCCTGACGCTTCTCCGGTACCAGGCAGCAAAAGTGCGGTTTAGTTTCGCAGGCGATCGCCAGCATCTCTTCAGTAACCGCCATTTCAAGATTCATTCGGGTGTGCAGAGTCTGGCGCAGGATGCGCACGTCACGATCGGTGATATGGCGGCGGTCTTCGCGCAGGTGCACGGTGATACCATCGGCGCCGGCCTGTTCAGCAATAAAAGCCGCCTGCACCGGATCCGGATAAGCGGTACCGCGCGCGTTACGCAATGTCGCAATGTGGTCAATATTGACCCCTAACAGTAATTCAGCCATGACAATCCTCGTTAATCATTATTCGTATTATCGGCTCGCGCCTTTCGCGCGGGCATAAACTGGCGAAACAATTCCCGGCTCTTGAGCGGTTTCCCTCCAAGATACGGCTTCAGGGCGATGCGGGTAAAGCGCTTCGCGGCGCGCAGCGTATCTACATCCGGAAACTCGCGGCTAGCCAACGCTTTCAAATGGTGCCCGGTAAACGTGCTGTTATCAATCACCAGGCTGGCGATAAAGCCTTTTTCTTCGCGATAGCGGTAGGTCATGGTGTCATCCACCGGGTCGCCGCTGCCGGCGCAGTGGAGGAAATCAACGCCATAGCCCAGGTGCCCGAGTAGCGCCAGCTCAAAGCGCCGCAGCGCGGGCTCCGGCGAACCGCTGGCCCCGGCAAGCGCCTGGATGCAATGCAGGTAGTCGAAAAAAAGTTCAGAGAAGCGCGTTTCGTGCTCGAGCACGCGGGAGATGAGTTCGTTAACGTAAAGACCGCTGTAGAGCGTGATACCGCTGAGCGGCAGCGCCAGCGAGACGGCTTCCGCGCTGCGAAGCGTTTTGACTTCGCCGCGGCCGCCGAAGCGAACCAGTAAGGGGGTAAAGGGCTGTAAGGCGCCCTTGAGATTAGAGCGTTTGGAGCGTGCACCCTTGGCAACCAGGCGCACGCGACCGGACTCTTCCGTGAAGACGTCCAGCATCAGGCTGGTTTCGCTCCACGGACGGCTGTGCAGGACAAAGGCGCGCTGCCATCCATCCACGTTGCGTTAACTCAGAGGTCGTCAACGTAACCGAGACTGCGCAGCGCGCGCTCGTCATCGGCCCAGCCGGATTTCACTTTGACCCACAGTTCGAGGTGCACCGGCGCTTCAAACATCTCTTGCATGTCTTTGCGCGCTTCGATGCCGATGGTTTTGATTTTGGCGCCTTTGTTGCCAATTACCATCTTCTTCTGCCCTTCACGCTCGACGAGGATCAGGCCGTTGATGTCGTAACCGCCGCGTTCGTTACTCACGAAACGTTCAATTTCGACGGTCACGGAGTACGGCAGTTCAGCGCCCAGGAAACGCATCAGCTTTTCGCGGATGATCTCGGAGGCCATAAAGCGCTGGGAACGGTCGGTAATATAATCTTCCGGGAAGTGATGAATCGCTTCCGGCAGATGTTTACGTACGATCGACGCGATGGTATCAACGTTGGTGCCGGTTTCCGCAGAGATCGGCACAATGTCGAGGAAGTTCATCTGGCTGGCAAGGAACTGCAGATGCGGCAGCAGATCCGCTTTCTCCTGCACGTTATCAACTTTGTTGACGGCCAGAATCACCGGCGCGCGCGCATCACGCAGCTTGTTTAGCACCATCTCGTCATCTTGCGTCCAGCGAGTGCCTTCAACAACAAAGATAACCAGTTCCACATCGCCAATCGAGCTGCTGGCCGCTTTGTTCATTAAGCGGTTAATCGCGCGCTTCTCTTCCATATGCAGGCCCGGGGTATCAACATAAATCGCCTGATACGGCCCTTCGGTATGGATACCGACGATGCGGTGACGGGTAGTCTGCGCTTTACGGGAAGTGATCGAGATCTTCTGCCCAAGCAGCTTGTTCAACAGCGTGGATTTGCCAACGTTTGGACGACCAACGATGGCGACAAATCCGCAATAACTTTTTTCTTCGCTCATTCCAGCTCCAGTTTTTTCAGCGCCTGTTCGGCGGCAGCCTGCTCCGCCTTGCGACGGCTGGAACCTGTGCCAACCACCGGTTCACTCAGGCCACTGACCTGGCAGTGGATAGTAAATTCCTGATCGTGCGCTTCGCCGCGCACCTGGACGACCAGGTAGGACGGCAGCGGCAGATGACGACCCTGCAGATACTCCTGCAGACGCGTCTTCGGATCCTTTTGCTTATCGCCCGGGCTGATTTCGTCCAGACGAGTCTGGTACCAGGAGAGGATTAAGCGTTCAACATTCTGAATATCGCTGTCGAGGAAAACCCCGCCGATTAAGGCTTCTACGGTATCAGCCAGAATCGATTCGCGACGAAAACCGCCGCTCTTCAGCTCGCCAGGCCCAAGGCGCAGGCACTCGCCCAGTTCAAATTCGCGGGCGATTTCCGCCAGCGTGTTGCCTCGCACCAGCGTCGCGCGCATACGGCTCATATCCCCTTCGTCTACCCGAGGGAAACGATGATAGAGCGCATTGGCGATCACGAAACTCAAAATAGAGTCGCCTAAAAACTCGAGACGCTCGTTGTGTTTGCTGCTGGCACTGCGGTGAGTTAATGCCTGTTGCAACAGCTCCTGATGAACAAAAGTGTAGCCCAGCTTTCGTTGAAGCCGATTAATTACGATGGGGTTCATGCGTTACCAATAAATGAATGCGTCAAAGATGCAGCACACGAAACCGACCTGAGCATACATACCCTTGATATATAAGGGCAGAAACTAACCAACGCGGTTTCGTGTGCAGTGTCACTCTTTCGAGAGACAACCAAAAACTTCGGGGGGATATTCTATACGCAACGACAAGGGATGTCGTTAGTTTGGATGGATTTAAATACTAAATAATTCACGCTGCCGTTATTGCGCTGGCAGCGTGAATTAAGACGGGGAATTAGTGGATGCCGCCAATGCGCGATAAACGTACGCCGGTTGGCCACTCGCCTTCCTGTTTTTCGAAGCTCATCCAGATGGCGGTGGCTTTACCCACCAGGTTCGCTTCCGGCACGAAGCCCCAGTAACGGCTGTCGGCGCTATTGTCGCGGTTGTCGCCCATCATGAAGTATTCACCCGGCGGAACGACCCACGTTGCCAGCGGCTGGCCGGACTGACGATAGTACATCCCCACCTGATCCTGAGCGATGGGTACCGTCAGAATACGGTGGGTCACTTCACCCAGCGTCTCTTTACGCTCGGTCAGACGAATACCATCGGCTTTGGTTTCGCCTTTCGGCAGTTGCCAGAAACCGCTGGTGGCTTCGCCGCCGTTGCGGCGGGAGAAGGTCTGAACGAAATCGCTTGGTTCGACGTTGGAGTAGGTGATCGGCAAGGCGCTACCGCATGCCTGACCCGACGCGCAGCCGGGCTCAATCGTCACCTGTTTAGCCACCGGATCGTAAGTGACTTTATCGCCCGGTAAACCGACCGCGCGTTTGATGTAGTCCAGACGCGGATCTTCCGGATATTTAAACACCACGATATCGCCACGTTTCGGATGACCGGTTTCGATCAGCGTTTTCTGGTAGATCGGATCTTTAATGCCGTAGGCGAATTTCTCCACCAGGATAAAATCGCCAATCAGCAGAGTCGGCATCATCGAACCTGACGGGATCTGGAAAGGTTCATAGATAAACGAACGCACAATCAGCACAATCGCCAGTACCGGGAAGACCGAGGCGCCGGTTTCCAGCCAGCCCGGTTTCGGGCCGACTTTCTTCAGCGTCTTCTTGTCCAGTTGCTCGCCGGTCGCTGCCTGAGCAGCGGCCTGACGTTCACGACGTTTTGGTGCGAATATGAACTTATCCAGACACCACAACAGCCCTGTCACAAGGGTCGCAATGACCAGAATCAGGGCAAACATGTTCGCCATGCCAACTCCTTAGATTATTTGCCGTCTTTACCAACGTGCAGAATGGCGAGGAACGCTTCCTGCGGCAGTTCAACGTTACCGACCTGTTTCATACGCTTCTTACCTTCTTTCTGCTTCTGCAGCAGCTTTTTCTTACGGCTGACGTCGCCGCCGTAGCATTTCGCCAGGACGTTTTTACGCAGCTGTTTCACGGTAGAGCGCGCGATAATGTGGTTACCAATAGCCGCCTGAATCGCGATATCGAACTGCTGACGCGGGATCAGATCTTTCATCTTCTCGACCAGCTCGCGGCCACGATACGGCGCGTTGTCGTTGTGCGTGATGAGCGCCAGCGCATCGACGCGCTCGCCGTTGATCAGCACGTCAACGCGCACCATGTTAGAGGCCTGGAAACGCTTGAAGTTATAATCCAGCGACGCATAGCCGCGGGAGGTGGACTTCAGACGGTCGAAGAAGTCGAGGACCACTTCCGCCATCGGGATTTCATAGGTCAGCGCAACCTGTTTGCCATGGTAAACCATGTTGGTTTGCACACCGCGTTTCTCGATACACAAGGTGATCACGTTGCCGAGGAACTCCTGCGGCAGCAGCATGTGACATTCGGCGATCGGCTCACGCAGTTCCTGAATATTATTCAGCGGCGGCAGCTTCGACGGACTATCGACGTAGATAACCTCTTTAGAGGTGGTTTCTACTTCATAGACTACCGTCGGCGCGGTGGTAATCAGGTCAAGATCGTATTCACGCTCCAGACGCTCCTGAATGATTTCCATGTGCAGCAGGCCGAGGAATCCGCAGCGGAAGCCGAAGCCCAGCGCCGTAGAACTTTCCGGCTCATAGAACAAGGATGCATCGTTCAGACTCAGTTTACCCAGCGCATCGCGGAAGTTCTCATAGTCATCAGAGCTCACCGGGAACAGACCGGCGTAGACCTGCGGCTTCACTTTTTTGAAGCCCGGCAGCGCCTTATCCGCTGGATTACGCGCCGCGGTCAGGGTATCGCCCACCGGCGCGCCGAGGATGTCTTTAATAGCGCAAACCAGCCAACCCACCTCGCCGCATTTCAGTTCGGTACGGTCAACCTGTTTCGGGGTGAAGATGCCCAGACGGTCGGCGTTATAGACCTGACCGGTGCTCATCACCTTAATTTTGTCGCCTTTGCGCATGGTGCCGTTTTTAATACGCACCAGCGACACGACGCCTAAATAGTTATCGAACCAGGAGTCGATAATCAGCGCCTGCAGCGGCGCGTCCGGATCGCCTTCCGGCGGCGGAATATCACGAACCAGACGTTCCAGCACATCCGGCACGCCGACACCGGTTTTCGCCGAGCAGCGAACCGCGTCGTGAGCGTCGATACCAACGATATCTTCAATCTCGTCCGCTACGCGCTCAGGGTCGGCCGCAGGCAGGTCGATCTTGTTAAGAACCGGGACGACTTCGAGGTCCATTTCCATCGCGGTATAGCAGTTCGCCAGGGTCTGGGCTTCTACACCCTGCCCGGCGTCAACCACCAGCAGCGCGCCTTCGCACGCCGCCAGGGAGCGCGATACTTCATAGGAGAAGTCAACGTGGCCCGGAGTGTCGATAAAGTTGAGCTGATAGGTTTCACCATCGCTGGCTTTGTAATCCAGGGTGACGCTCTGCGCCTTGATGGTAATGCCACGCTCACGTTCAAGGTCCATGGAGTCCAGAACCTGGGCCGCCATTTCGCGATCAGAAAGGCCACCGCAAATCTGGATGATACGGTCAGACAGCGTCGACTTACCGTGGTCGATGTGAGCGATGATCGAAAAGTTACGTATATTCTTCATATTTAGAGTTAATTATGCCTTACGAGTCTCATGAGGCCGCTGTTCTGTGCCTGACGTTTTTTAATCCGAAAACGCCGCATTCTACACTACATCCGCGAAACCAGGAAATGCTGTTAGATCCAGCATAACGGCAGAATTGTGGCGTTGTATCAGGAAGCGTAAATAAAGATGAGGGACAGTGAAATCACTGCCCCATTTCAGAGGAAGGCGTATCGACGCGCAGCAGATCCGGCGGTAAACCAACGCTTAAAATCACCGGCTGCCACGACTGGCGAGCAGCGAGCTTCGGCGACAGCCCACGCGCCACCAGGAACCCGCCGACGCCGCCCAACAGCGCGCCGCACAACGAAGCGATATCGCTGGCAAACAACACCTGAAAAATAGATGCCATCACAAACAGCCCGAACAGCGGCGCCATGTAGACCAACAGCGCCGAACCCAGCAGGCTGCTTTCAGCAATGCCCAGCTCCACTTTTTGCCCGGCCGTCAGCGGCTGCTCACAGGGGACGCTAATGGTATGGCTGGTTTGCGGCCCCAGTTTATTGAGCACCCGGCTACCGCACCCGGCGCGCGAGGCGCAGCTGCTGCAAGAGGCTTTAACATCGCAGTGAACCTGCGCCACGCCGTTGTGCCAGGAGACAACAGTCGCCCACTCTTTGATCATTGCGCGGCCCTGAACTTAATACTGTCGGAGATACGTTTTGCCGTCTGCGGCGGTAATTCGCCCACCACTGAGATTTCGGCGTTATCGCGCACCGAGGTACTGACGGTACGGCGGCCGGTGCGCAGCAGCTGATCGCTACTGTTTACCGTCGCGCGGTTAACGTTGACGGAGAAGCTGAACAGACCATCGGAATAGAGACGCGACTCGACAGGACCATCGAAGGTCGGTAAACGACGCTGACTGCTGGAAACTTCCGTCACGCCCTGCGGCAGCCAGGTCGGCGCCCAGTTAAAGTTGGCTTTATTGCCGCTTTCCGGGACCGACAGTTGCGGCGGCAGGCTGGCTTTCGACAGCGCTTCCATACTCGAGCTTACGTTATCACCGATATTGAATGAGACCACCCGGAACTGCTCCAGGGTTTCACCGTCGCGGTCGAGCAGGTCGACGCGCAGCGGCAGCTTGGTCTCGGCATCCAGCCACGCAATGTAGCTGTAGCGCGTACCGTCGCGGGCTACTACGCGCACCACATCGCACAGGCGATCGGCGATACGCGTACGGCCAACGGAGATGAAATCATAATACGAGGCCAGCTTTTTGAAATCGGTATACACCAGAGACGGCAAGGAATCGACGATATAGTCGCCGTTCAGGGTGAAGGGATCGAGACCGGGTTCAAAATAGCTGATTTCAGTACCCCGCAGCACCACTTCCCGACGCGGACCGTCGAGCTGCAGCAACTGAGCAAGGGGCTGGTTGTTCAACCGCACGTGACGATAGCGCAGCGACTCAACGCCCTGTTTGTTGATACTGACAAAAGACAGCTCGTAATTGAGGGACTGGCTAGCCAGGTTCATCTGCTGCAACAACGCCCCGGACGATGTATCAGCCGAGGCGTTGGTGGAGAAGAACAGGCTGCCCGCCATGAGCGACATGGCACACCAAAGTTGCTTCATTACTGCGATTGCGTTCCTAAAGTTTGATAACCTGGCACCTGAACAGCGGCTTGCTGAGTCTGGGCCTGGCCAAACTGAAGCTGCTCAGCGTGCAGGCGACGCTGCAATTCATAGTCCTGCAGCATAGCATTAATACGACGACGTTGCTCCTGAACCTGCGCCTGCTGACCGCTGCCGGCGGAGGCATCAGCCGGAACGCCCAGGCTAACCGGGCTGGCTTTGCCCATCATCGGCATGGTGTTGAAGACTGGCGCTTCCGGCTGCTGGGAGGCATCGGAGTGTCCGTTATACTGCTGGACGCCAACGATCACAGCCAGAGAAACGCACGCTGCCACACCCATTTGGGTAAGCGAGCTGGCCCACGGGCGTACTTTCTGCCAGAAAGGCATTTGACGCCACTGGTGTGGAGCAGGTTGAGACTCAGGAATAAGCGGCGCAACCTGACGAGCAGGTTCGTTCTCGATGGCGGCCATCACGCGAGCTGAGATATCGAATTGGAGCATCTCGGCGGTATCGCCTCGCAGCGTGTCGCGGATGAGATGGTAGCTCTCCCAGGTTTTTTGCATTTCAGAAGAACGACTCAGCTCATTGAGCAGCTCGTTATCCAGCGTTTCACCATCCATTAAGGCCGAAAGTTTTTCTTTCTGCATGCCTGATACCCTTTTCCAGTATTCCGCTATCGTCAACGCCTGATTAGCGGTTGAACTTTATTATCAATAGCTTCACGTGCCCGGAAGATACGCGAACGTACCGTGCCAACCGGACAATCCATGATGGCGGCTATTTCTTCATAGCTCAGGCCATCCAGCTCCCGCAACGTAATTGCCATGCGTAAATCTTCGGGAAGCGATTCAATGGTACGAAAAACTATTTGTCTCAGCTCTTCTGACAACATTAAGTTCTCAGGGTTCGAAATTTCTTTCAATGCCCCGCCGCTTTCGAAGTTTTCCGCCTCGTTGGCGTCAACATCGCTTGATGGCGGACGGCGTCCCTGAGCAACCAGATAATTCTTTGCCGTGTTTACGGCGATACGATACAACCAGGTATAAAAAGCGCTATCCCCCCGGAAAGAATCCAGCGCACGCCACGCCTTCACGAACGACTCCTGAACAACGTCAGCAATATCGCCCGGCGGTACATAGCGGGAGACCAGGCTTGCAACCTTGTGCTGATAGCGCACTACCAGTAGGTTAAAGGCTTTCTGATCTCCTTTCTGGACCCGTTCAACGAGGACCTGATCCGTTAACTGCTCGCTCATCCGAGGTAATGTCTCCCCAAACCCAATTCCCATGCGTATTCAGAACACCACCCAAGCACTGCATTATGAGCAAGCAGACGTTTGGAGTGTCTGAACACAATAAAGTTCCGTTACGCTTTTGATTTTTGTCTGACAACGGTGGACTGATTGTTATCTCTCATTATAAGTCCCGTTGTTCAACGCCAGGTAAGCTAATGAAGAAAAAGCGCAAGGCCCGCCTGAAGGGTAACGTAACCCAACTTATTTTTCACTATAAAATCTGAAGGTAACGGCTTGCTTCGCAAATATTTTCTTTCGTTTACATATTTGCTTTTCTGCCACCCTTGTTTAGCCTGCACAACTATTCACGAAAATAATTGTACGATTTAGCCCCACCAGGTGCTATGGTGAGGCTATTGTGTTTAGTAAATTAAACAGAAGCTATGAAGACGACTCCTGACTTTTCCTGTGATGTGTTGATTATCGGCAGCGGCGCTGCCGGATTGTCTCTGGCGCTGCGCCTGGCGGAACGCCACTCGGTTACCGTTCTGAGCAAAGGCCCGGTTAGCGAAGGCTCGACGTTCTACGCCCAGGGAGGGATTGCCGCCGTTTTCGATGAAACCGACAGCATCGAATCCCACGTCGAAGATACGCTCATCGCCGGGGCCGGACTTTGTGACCGTCATGCCGTCTCCTTCGTCGCCAGCAACGCCAAACCCTGCGTGCAGTGGCTTATCGATCAAGGGGTACTGTTTGATACCCAGGTGCAGGCCAACGGTGAAGAGAGCTACCACCTGACCCGCGAAGGCGGCCATAGTCATCGGCGGATCCTGCATGCCGCCGATGCCACCGGCAAAGAGGTTGAGACGACGCTGGTTGGCAAAGCGCTGGCGCATCCGAATATCACCATTCTGGAACGTAGCAACGCGGTTGACCTGATTATCTCCGATAAGATTGGCCTGCCGGGTACCCGGCGGGTAGTCGGCGCGTGGATCTGGAACCGTAATAAGGAAAAGGTAGAAACCTGCAGCGCAAGAGCCGTGGTGCTGGCGACCGGCGGCGCAGCTAAAGTTTATCAATACACCACCAATCCTGATGTCTCCTCCGGCGACGGCATCGCCATGGCCTGGCGCGCGGGATGCCGTGTGGCCAATCTCGAATTTAACCAGTTCCACCCTACCGCGCTGTTTCATCCACAGGCGAGAAACTTCCTCTTAACGGAAGCCCTGCGCGGCGAAGGCGCGCTGTTGAAACGGCCTGACGGTAGCCGCTTTATGCCGGACTTCGACGAACGCGGCGAACTGGCCCCGCGCGATATCGTCGCCCACGCCATCGACCATGAGATGAAGCGCCTCGGCGTCGACTGCATGTATCTGGATATTAGCCATAAGCCCGAAGCGTTTATTCGCCAGCATTTTCCGATGATTTATGAAAAGCTACTCGGCCTTGGTATTGATTTAACCAAAGAGCCGGTGCCTATCGTACCCGCCGCCCACTACACCTGCGGCGGCGTGATGGTGGATGATAACGGACGTACCGACGTCGACGGTCTGTACGCCATCGGCGAGGTAAGCTACACCGGGCTGCACGGCGCCAACCGCATGGCCTCGAACTCATTGTTGGAGTGTCTGGTGTACGGCTGGTCGGCAGCCGAGGACATAGCGAAACGCCTGCCGCTGGCGCAAGCGGCGGAACAGCTGCCGCCATGGGATGAAAGCCAGGTTGAGATCCCGGATGAACTGGTGGTGATTCAACATAACTGGCACGAACTGCGCCTGCTAATGTGGGACTATGTCGGAATTGTGCGTACCACCCGCCGGCTGGAACGAGCGCTGCGGCGCATTACTATGCTGCAGCAGGAGCTGGATGAGTATTACGCGCGTTTTCGCGTCTCCAATAACTTACTGGAGCTGCGCAATCTGGTGCAGGTGGCCGAGCTTATCGTGCGTTGCGCCATGCAGCGTAAGGAGAGCCGCGGCCTGCACTACACGCTCGACTACCCGGACACGCTGGAAAACAGCGGCCCGTCGGTGCTCTCGCCGCTTGCTCACATAAAGAGATAGAAGTCGCGGGTCAGCGCGGTAAAGCCTTCAGAGTACTGCTGCTCTGGCCCACGAACCACCAGCCGATCGCTGAAACACTCGCCGGCGCTGGGAGAGAATGCCAGCAGGACCCGATGCGGCGGGCGCATTTCTGTTTCCGCCACGTCGGTGCGTAAGCGCAAATGCCACCCCATCGCTTTCGCCCGTTCGACAAACGCATTACCAATATCCACCGGCAGCACCACGCAGAAAAAGCCCTCCTCGGTAATCAGATCCGCGGCGCAGGTGAGCAGCGTCGTATGATCGAGCGAGGTGGTATAACGCGCTTGTTCGCGCTGCGACGTCGCGCAAGGTACGCCTTCGGCAAAAAACGGCGGATTGCTGACGATGAGCTCATAGCGCCGTGGCGGCTGCGGCTGCCACTGCTGAATCGGCGCCTGGTATACGGCGATGCGTCCAGGCCAGTTGCTGGCCGCCACGTTATCCCGCGCCTGCGTCGCGGCCTCTTCATCCAACTCCACCGCATCCAGTTGGACCGAATTCGCGGTACGCTGGGCTAACATTAATGCCAACAAACCGCTGCCGGTTCCGATATCCAGCACGTGCTTCACCTGAGCAATCGGCGCCCAGGCGCCCAGCAGAATACCGTCGGTACCGACTTTCATTGCACAGCGATCGTGGGCGACAAAAAATTGTTTAAAGGTAAAACCATTGCGCGGCAGCGCAAACTTCGACTGAGACATCCTCAAAACCTTGCTGACGAAAACTCCTGTGCTTAAGGCTATGCACAATACCGGAGAACAGATAGCCTTACAAACAGATGAACATTACGTCAGTAACGTCTATAATCGGCGGCCCACTCAGAGGTAGAACATGACTGTAACGACTTTTTCCGAACTTGAACTCGACGAAAACCTGCTGGAAGCGCTCCAGGATAAAGGTTTCACACGCCCGACAGCCATTCAGGCCGCCGCTATTCCGCCTGCGCTTGATGGCCGTGATATTCTCGGTTCTGCGCCGACAGGCACCGGTAAAACTGCGGCATATTTGCTGCCAGCGTTGCAGCATCTGCTTGATTTTCCGCGCAAGAAATCGGGGCCGCCGCGGATCCTTATCCTGACGCCGACCCGCGAGCTGGCGATGCAGGTTGCCGATCACGCCCGCGAACTGGCGAAGCATACCCATCTGGATATTGCCACCATTACCGGCGGTGTTGCGTACATGAACCACGCGGAAGTGTTCAGCGAAAACCAGGATATCGTGGTCGCCACTACCGGTCGCCTGCTGCAGTATATTAAAGAAGAGAACTTCGACTGCCGCGCGGTAGAAACGCTGATCCTTGATGAAGCGGACCGCATGCTGGACATGGGCTTTGCCCAGGATATCGAAACCATCGCCGGTGAAACCCGCTGGCGCAAGCAGACCATGCTGTTTTCCGCCACGCTGGAAGGCGATGCGATTAAAGACTTTGCCGAACGCCTGCTGGAAGAGCCGGTTGAAGTTTCTGCAAATCCGTCGACCCGCGAACGTAAAAAAATTCACCAGTGGTACTATCGCGCCGATGATATCGATCATAAAACCGCGCTGCTGGTTAATCTGCTGAAACAACCGGAAGCAACCCGCTCTATCGTCTTCGTGCGTAAACGCGAGCGCGTTCACGAACTGGCCGCTAAGCTGCACGAAGCAGGCATCACCACCTGCTGGCTGGAAGGCGAAATGGTGCAGATCAAACGTAACGAAGCGATTAAACGCCTGACCGATGGTCGCGTGAACGTGCTGATTGCCACCGACGTCGCCGCGCGCGGTATTGATATTCCGGATGTCAGCCACGTGTTTAACTTCGATATGCCGCGCACAGCCGATATCTATCTGCACCGTATTGGCCGTACCGGCCGTGCAGGTAAGAAAGGCACCGCTATTTCGCTGGTTGAAGCGCACGATCACCTGCTGCTGGGCAAAATCGGCCGCTACGTTGAAGAACCGCTGAAAGCTCGCGTGATTGATGAATTGCGCCCGAAAACCCGCGCGCCGAGCGAGAAGTTAACCGGTAAACCATCGAAGAAAGTGCTGGCGAAACGCGCCGAGAAAAAAGAGAAAGAAAAAGAGAAGCCGCGGGTGAAGAAACGCCACCGCGATACCAAAAACATCGGTAAGCGCCGTAAGCCAAGCTCTGCCGTGACGTCGTCAACGTCCAACGAAGAGTAAAAAAAACGCCGGGATATCCCGGCGTTTTCACATCTGGCTTCAGCCTTACAGGCTTTCGGTAAAGGTACGAGCGATAACGTCGCGCTGCTGTTCCGGAGTCAGAGAGTTAAAACGTACCGCGTAGCCGGAAACACGAATGGTCAGCTGCGGGTATTTTTCCGGGTGCTCAACGGCATCCAGCAGAGTTTCGCGACGCAGCACGTTCACGTTCAGGTGCTGACCGCCTTCCACGCGGACTTCCGGTTTCACGTCTACCGGGATTTCACGGTATTCGATTTCACCCAGTTTGCTCACCGCAACTACATCATCTTCCGCAAAACCACCTTTGGCACACAGGCAGCGCGCTTCGCCTTTTTCGCTATCCAGCAGCCAGAAAGAGTTCAGCAGGTCGTCGTTTGCCGCTTTAGTAATTTGGATACCAGTAATCATTTGATGCCTCCCAGGCAGTGTTTATTCGATTTTGGCCTCTTTGCGGCCAATTGGTAAAACCATTGTTGTATGAGTGTATATATATCAGCCACACACCCGGCATTCATTGACTTAAATCAATAAAAACCACTCACTCAAAGTGGGTATATGAGGATAGTATTGTTTTACATCAAGTTACGCCAGTAGGTGCCATAAAAAATTTTGTAAATTTTCAATTTTTTTTATACGCAACCAGTCAGGAATGACGTCGCGATTTTGTTATGCAGAAAGAAGCAGTTAAGCTATGGGCATGACACTTTGCAGGAGAGCGAGATGACCACCCCATTAACCTGGCACGACGTGCTGGCGGAAGAGAAGCAGCAGCCCTATTTTCTCAACACCCTCAAGACCGTCGCCGAAGAGCGCCAGTCCGGCATGACTATCTATCCGCCGCAGAAAGACGTCTTTAACGCCTTTCGCTATACCGAACTGGGCGAGGTCAAAGTGGTCATCTTAGGTCAGGATCCCTATCACGGCCCGGGACAGGCGCACGGTCTGGCCTTTTCTGTTTTACCGGGAGTGCAGATACCGCCGTCGCTGCTGAACATGTATAAAGAGCTGGAAGGCACCATCCCCGGCTTTCAGCGCCCGGCGCATGGTTATCTGGAAAGCTGGGCGCGCCAGGGCGTGCTCCTGCTTAATACCGTGTTAACGGTGCGCGCCGGTCAGGCGCATTCACACGCCAGTCTCGGCTGGGAAACCTTTACCGATAAAGTGATAGCGCTGATTAACCAGCATTGTGAAGGAGTGGTATTTCTGCTGTGGGGCGCGCACGCGCAGAAAAAAGGCGCCATTATCGATCGCCAGCGCCATTGCGTCCTGAAAGCGCCGCACCCGTCGCCGCTGTCGGCGCACCGCGGTTTCTTCGGCTGCAACCACTTTGTGCAAACCAACCAGTGGCTGGCCGAACGCGGCGAGGCGCCCATTGACTGGATGCCGGTGCTGCCCGCTGAAAGCGAGTGAGCGACAGCAATAAAAAAGCCAGCATCAGCTGGCTTTTTGCATTCAGAGACCGTTATCAGGCCTTATTCTGACGCCACCATTCCGCCAGCAGCACGCCGGTCGCCACGGAGACGTTAAGGCTTTCGACGTTGCCGGTGCCATCGATGGCGACGTTGAGGTCAGAGCTGGAGATCGCCGCATCGGACAGACCGTCGCGCTCCTGGCCTAATACCAGCACCATTTTCTTCGGCAGCTCGGCCTTAAACAGCGGCGTACCGTTATGGCTGGAGGTCGAGACGATGGCGTAGCCAGCCTGACGGAACTGCGTCAGGGTATCGATAAAGCTGTCGCCGGTGATCGGCTCAACATGTTCCGCGCCGCCTTCTGCAGTACGGATCGCCGCGCCAGACTCCAGCACGCCAGCATCCTGCACTACCACACCTTTCACGCCAAAGTGCGCGCAGCTACGCATAATCGCGCCGAGGTTGTGCGGGTTGCCAACATCTTCCAGCGCCAGTACGCAATCTTCGGCTTCTGCTTTCGCCACCCACTGGGCCACGGAAGTACCATGACGTTTTTTGATCAGGAAGCAGACGCCGCCGTGGTGTTCGGTACCAGACGCCTTCGCCAGTTCGGCTTCGTCCACTACGTGGTAGGCCTTACGGTTGGCCGCCATCCAGCGCAGCGCCTCTTTAAAGCGCGGAGTGACGCTCTGGATAAACCAGGCGCGTACGATGGCTTCCGGACGGCTCTGGAACAGCGCCTGACAGGCGTTCTCGCCGTAGACGCGGGTCTCTTCCGCGCGCTGACGACGCAGCACTTCCGGATCGATAAAGCTCTTACCGCTGATGCCGCCGTGATCTTCTTTTACCGGCGTCTCATCACCCGGAGCGCGGGAAACGGTGCGCCACGGGGACGCATCGTCACGGTTAAAATCATTGCGCTTGCGATCGTCGCCGCGGCTGTTACGTTCATCGCGCGCAGGGCGGCTGCGGCCGTCAACACGTGACTTTCCTGGACGCCCTCCCCCTTTCCCGGTACGCGGGTTATGGGTACGTTTGTCAGAATCATCATCACTGCGGACATACATCACTTTGACCTTGCCGCTTTTATTTTTCAGTTCGTCGCTCATCTATTTTCTCCACCTGCGCTGCGCGAAGCGCGAAGATTACCCGATGTATCTTCACTTAGCCATTATTTCATTTAAAAGCCTTGGTCTATTGTAACCATCGAACAAAAGACATTGTCCTTTATTCGCGCCTCATCGATAATATGTAACATTACAGAAACAAATCGGCCACGTGCCGCGCTGCAACCCCATAACCAGAGGTTAGTTATGAATACCGTTTGTGCCAGTTGTCAGGCTCTTAACCGCATCCCCGAAGACCGTAGCGCCGATGGCGCCAAGTGCGGACGCTGCGGCCACGATCTCTTTGACGGCGATGTCATCAACGCGACCGGGGCAACGCTGGATAAACTATTAAAGGACGATCTGCCAGTCGTTATTGATTTCTGGGCCCCGTGGTGCGGCCCATGCCGTAGCTTTGCGCCGATCTTTGAAGATGTGGCTGAAGAGCGCAGCGGCGAAATGCGTTTTGTGAAAGTGAACACCGAAGCCGAACGCGAACTGAGCGCTCGCTTCCGCATCCGCAGCATTCCAACCATTATGATGTTCAAAAATGGTGAAATGGTCGACATGCTGAATGGCGCCGTCCCCAAAGCGCCGTTCGATAGCTGGCTGAACGAAGCCAACCAGCAGTAACCCCACCGGGGCACCGCTTGTGCCCCGTTTTCTCCTCTGCGACAATAGCGTTTTTCATTAGCGACTCCCATGATTGATAACGCTGTCCTTCGGCTACGCGCCGAACGCCTCGCGCGCGCAACCCGGCCTTTTCTTGCTCGCGGCAACCGTATCCGCCGCTGCCAGCGCTGCCTGCTCCCCCTAAAACAGTGTCTGTGCGCAACGCTGGCACCGGCGCAGGCCGACAGCCGCTTTTGCCTGGTAATGTTCGACACCGAGCCGATGAAGCCCAGCAATACCGGGCGCCTTATCGCGGATATTCTGCCCAACACCGAAGCGTTTCAGTGGTCGCGTACCGAGCCGCCGCAGGCGCTGCTCGATCTGGTTGCCAACCCCGATTATCAGCCCATGGTCGTCTTTCCGGCCTCTTATGCCGGAGCGGAACGCCAGGTACTGAGCGCTCCGCCGGAGGGTAAGCCGCCGCTGTTTATTATGCTCGACGGCACCTGGACGGAAGCGCGGAAAATGTTTCGCAAAAGCCCGTATCTCGATGCGCTGCCGGTAATCTCTGTCGACCTGTCGCGCATCTCCGCCTATCACCTGCGCGAAGCCCATGCCGACGGTCAGTACTGTACGGCGGAAGTCGCCATCGCCCTGCTGGACTTAGCCGGCGACGCGCAGGCGGCGGCCGCGCTTGGCGATCACTTTAGCCTGTTCAGAAGCCGCTATCTGGCGGGAAAAACGCAGCATAAGGGCAGTATCACAGCACAACAGGCTGAAAGCGTTTAAAATCATTCGGTCACTGGGGATCAAAGGAGACCGGAATGAGCCAACGAGGCCTGGAAGCACTGCTGCGGCCAAAATCGATCGCCGTCATTGGTGCATCGATGAAACCGCAGCGCGCTGGCTATTTAATGATGCGCAATTTGTTGGCCGGCGGTTTTAATGGCCCGGTCCTGCCGGTGACGCCCGCCTGGAAAGCGGTGCTTGGCGTACTGGCGTGGCCGACTATCGACAGCCTGCCCTTTACCCCGGATCTGGCGGTGCTCTGTACTAATGCCCGCCGCAATCTCGAGTTGCTCGAGGCCTTAGGGCGGAAAGGGTGTAAAACCTGCATTATCCTCTCTTCACAGCCAGACCAGTACCCGGCGCTGCTCGAGTGCGCCGCCCGTTATCAAATGCGTCTGCTCGGTCCCAACAGCCTGGGACTGCTGGCGCCGTGGCAGGGCCTGAACGCCAGCTTTTCGCCGGTCCCTATCCAGCGCGGCAAGCTGGCGTTTATCTCGCAATCCGCCGCCGTCTCTAACACCATTCTGGACTGGGCGCAGCAGCGTGAAATGGGCTTCTCGTACTTTATTGCGCTTGGCGATAGTCTTGATATCGACGTCGACGACCTGCTCGATTTTCTCGCCCGCGATAGCAAGACCAGCGCTATTTTGCTCTATCTGGAGCATCTCAGCGATGCCCGGCGTTTTGTCTCCGCTGCCCGTAGCGCATCGCGTAATAAACCCATTCTGGTCATCAAAAGCGGCCGCAGCCCGGCGGCGCAGAAATTACTGCATGTCAACTCAGGGATGGATCCCGCCTGGGATGCCGCTATTCAGCGGGCGGGGCTGCTGCGCGTGCAGGACACCCACGAGCTCTTTTCCGCCGTTGAAACCCTGAGCCATATGCGCCCTTTGCGCGGCGAAAAGCTGATGATTATCAGTAATGGCGCCGCGCCGGCGGCGCTGGCGTTGGACGAACTGTGGCTGCGTAACGGCAAACTCGCCAATCTCAGTGAAGCCACCTACGACCAGCTCAGGCAGGCGTTACCGACGGGCGTCGAGGTTGCTAATCCTCTGGATCTGCGCGATGACGCCAGCAGCGAGCACTATCTCAAGGCGCTGAATGTGTTGCTGGACAGCCAGGATTATGATGCGCTGCTGGTGATCCACTCCCCCAGCGCCGCGGCGCCGGGCACCGAAAGCGCGCTGGCGTTGATTGATGCCCTTAAGCGTCATCCACGCGGGAAATACGTCACGGTGCTGACGAACTGGTGCGGGGAGTACTCTTCCCAGGAGGCGCGACGGTTGTTTAGCGAGGCCGGTATCCCAACCTATCGCACACCGGAAGGCACTATTACCGCCTTTATGCATATGGTCGAGTACCGGCGCAACCAGAAACAGCTACGGGAAACGCCGGTATTGTCCGATACCTTGACCGCCAATACCGCAGAGGCCCACACGCTGTTGCAGCGCGCGCTGAGCGAAGGCGCGACCTCGCTGGACACCCATGAGGTCAGCCCGCTGCTGCGCGCCTACGGCATCCATACTCTTCCCACCTGGATTGCCGCCGACAGCGCCGAAGCGGTACATATCGCCGAGCAGATTGGCTACCCGGTGGCGTTGAAGCTACGTTCGCCGGATATTCCGCATAAATCGGAAGTTCAGGGCGTCATGCTCTATTTACGTACCCCAGCTGAAGTCCAGCAGGCGGCGGACGCGATTATCGACCGGGTAAAAATGGCCTGGCCGCAGGCGCGCATTCATGGCCTGTTGGTACAGAGTATGGCCAACCGCGCCGGGGCGCAGGAGCTCCGGGTCGTCGTCGAGCATGACCCGCTTTTCGGCCCGCTGATTATGCTTGGCGAGGGCGGCGTCGAATGGCGTGCGGAAAATCAGGCCGCGGTCGCCCTGCCGCCGCTGAATATGAACCTGGCGCGTTATCTGGTGATCCAGGCCATCAAGAGTAAAAAGATCCGCGGACGCAGCGCGCTACGCCCGCTGGATATTCCCGGCCTCAGCCAACTGCTGGTGCAGGTCTCTAACCTGATTGTCGATTGCCCCGAGATCCAGCGGCTGGATATTCACCCCTTGCTTGCTTCCGGCAACGAGTTTACCGCCCTCGACGTTACTCTCAGCCTGGCGCCATTTAGCGGCGACAGCGAAAGCCGACTGGCGGTCAGACCCTATCCGCAGCAACTTGAGGAATGGGTGGCAATGAAAAACGGCGAGCGCTGCCTGTTCCGGCCGATCCTGCCTGAGGATGAACCACTATTATTGGCCTTTATTGAGCGGGTCACCAAAGAAGATCTCTATTACCGCTACTTCAGCGAGATCAACGAATTCACCCATGACGACTTAGCCAATATGACGCAGATCGACTACGATCGTGAAATGGCCTTTGTTGCGGTTCGCGCCACGGAGCAAGGAAGCGAGATCCTCGGCGTGACCAGAGCAATTTCCGATCCTGATAATATTGATGCCGAGTTTGCCGTGCTGGTGCGTTCTGACCTGAAAGGTTTAGGCCTTGGTCGACAGCTTCTTGAAAAACTGATCGCCTATACGCAGAGCCATGGATTACAGCGCTTAAATGGCATCACCATGCCAAATAACCGCGGCATGATAGGCCTTGCCAGAAAGCTTGGTTTTGCAGTGGATATCCAATTAGAAGACGGAATAGTGAGCCTGTCTCTTGCGCTGAATACGTTACATTCGGTGACAAGCGACAGCAATTAATGACCACATTCGCGGGTAGTAATGGTATTATTGCCCGCTTACGTCATCTGCATGGTACAGAAGACCCTTCAATAAACAGAGAAGAAACGCACTGTGATGTTGTCAAAATTTAAGCGTAATAAACATCAACAACACCTTGCCCAACTCCCTAAGCTCTCTCAGTCAGTTGATGATATCGAGTTCTTTTACGCGCCGGCTGATTTCCGCCAGGCGCTACTGGCAAAGATAGCCCACGCCACCCAGCGTATTTGCATTATTGCGCTCTATCTTGAGCAAGATGATGGCGGAAAAGGAATACTGCAAGCCCTGTATGACGCTAAACGCCAGCGTCCAGAACTGGATGTGCGCGTGCTGGTTGACTGGCATCGCGCCCAGCGTGGCCGTATCGGCGCGGCAGCCTCCAATACCAATGCCGATTGGTACTGTCGCATGGCCCAGGAAAACCCAGGGATTGATATCCCGGTGTATGGCGTCCCGGTCAATACCCGGGAAGCGCTCGGCGTGCTTCATTTTAAAGGCTTCATCATCGATGACAGCGTTATTTATAGCGGCGCCAGCCTGAACGATGTGTACCTGCATCAGCATGATAAATATCGCTACGATCGCTATCAGTGCATCCGCAACGGCAAGATGGCCGACGTGATGTTCGACTGGGTCGAGCAGAATCTGGTACAGGGTCGCGGCGTGAATCGACTCGATCGCCCGGATCGACCAAAAAGCCCGGAAATCAAAAATGATATTCGCCAGTATCGCCAGGATCTGCGCGAAAGCGGCTATCACTTCACCGGCAATGCCGATGAAGATCAACTGTCAGTCACGCCGCTGGTTGGGCTCGGTAAATCGAGCCTGCTCAACAAGACTATCTTCCACCTGATGCCGTGTGCGGAACATAAGCTGACCATCTGCACCCCGTATTTCAACCTGCCCGCCGTACTGGTCAGAAATATTATTTCTCTGCTACGCAGCGGAAAAAAAGTGGAAATCATCGTCGGCGACAAGACCGCGAACGACTTCTATATCCCGGAAGATCAGCCGTTTAAAATCATCGGCGCTTTACCTTATTTGTACGAAATTAACCTGCGTCGCTTCCTGAGCCGTCTGCAGTATTATGTGAATACCGATCAGCTCATCGTACGTTTATGGAAAGATGACGATAATAGCTACCACCTGAAAGGCATGTGGGTTGATAACGAATGGATGCTGCTGACTGGCAACAACCTCAATCCGCGCGCCTGGCGGCTGGATTTAGAAAATGCCGTACTGATCCACGATCCTAAGCATCAACTGCGCGAAATGCGGGAAAAGGAGCTTCAGCTCATCCGTACACATACGACGGTAGTGAAGCACTATCGCGATCTACAAAGCATCGCCGACTATCCGGTGAAGGTGAAAAAGCTCATCCGCCGTCTGCGGCGCATCCGCATCGACCGCCTCATCAGCCGCATTCTCTAAGATCAACGCCCCGTAATCCGGGGCTTTTTTTCAGGAAGAATTATGCGCTACTTCATCATTATTGCCCCTTTACTACTCAGCGGCTGCAGCCATATGGCCAATGATGCCTGGAGCGGTCAGGACAAGGCCCAACACTTTCTCGCGTCGGCAATGCTCTCCGCCGCCGGCAATGAATATGCGCAGCATCAGGGATACAGCCGCGATCGCAGCGCCGCCATCGGTCTGATGTTTTCCGTTAGTCTGGGGGCATCAAAAGAGTTATGGGACAGCCGCCCGGCAGGGAGCGGCTGGAGCTGGAAGGATTTCGCCTGGGATGTCGCCGGCGCCACCACCGGCTATACGGTGTGGCAACTGGCGCATCAATAAGGTTACAAACGCAACCCCTTCCCTTTACCATGCAGCATCAGGGAGACCAGGAAGGCAATCGCCGCCATTACCGTCACGTACCAGTAGAAGGCATTCTCCATTCCTATAGATTTAAGCGACAGCGCGACGTATTCAGCCGAACCGCCGAACAGCGCGTTTGCTACCGCATAGGACAGGCCCACGCCCAGCGCGCGAACCTGTGCCGGAAACATTTCCGCCTTCAGGATCCCGCTGATGGAGGTGTAGAAGCTGACGATCAGCAACGCGCAAATCACCAGCGCAAATGCGGCATACGGCGAACTAACATTCTGCAGCGCACTCAAGATTGGCACGGTAAACAGCGTCGCCAGCACGCCGAAGCACAGCATTGAAGTACGGCGCCCCACCTTATCCGAGAAGGCGCCAAACAGCGGTTGTACCAGCATATACACGAAAAGCGCCGCCGTCATAATCATGCTGGCAGTGCTGGCCGTCATGCCGGCGGTATTCACCAGATATTTTTGCATATACGTGGTGAAGGTGTAAAAAGTCAGCGAACCGGCGGCAGTAAAGCCCAGTACCATGACAAAAGCCCGGCGATTACGCCACAAACCTTTAAAGGAACCGGCCTCTTTCAGCGCACGGGTTTCCTGCTTCGAGGTTTCATCCAACTGACGACGCAGCCACAGCGCGACGATGGCCAGTACTGCGCCCAGCGCAAAAGGAATACGCCATCCCCAGGCATGCAAATCTTCATCACTGAGGATTTGCTGTAGTGCGACAACGACCAGTACCGCCAGCAGTTGACCGCCAATTAACGTAACGTACTGGAAGGAGGCGTAGAATCCTTTCTTTCCTTCTACTGCGACTTCACTCATGTAGGTCGCGCTGGTGCCATATTCCCCGCCAACGGACAGGCCCTGGAACAGACGTGCCAGCAACAGCAGCGCCGGCGCCCAGGTACCGATAGTGGCGTATCCCGGTAGACAAGCAATCACCAGCGAGCCGAAGCACATCATGCATACCGAAATAAGCATTGAGGCTTTACGTCCGCGCCGGTCAGCAATACGGCCAAATAGCCAGCCGCCGATGGGGCGCATCAGGAAGCCAGCAGCAAAAACTCCGGCCGTTTGTAACAATTGAGTGGTGGTATTTCCTGAAGGGAAGAAGATGTGCGCAAAATAGAGTGAGCAAAATGAGTAGACATAAAAATCAAACCATTCCACCAGGTTCCCTGAAGATGCCCCCACAATTGCCCATACACGGCGCCGGGTATCGCCCTGCTCCAGGGAACCCTGCTCGTTAATGCTACTTTCTGTCATTATAATTTTGCTCCAGCAAAGACCGTAATCTGTCTCATCGGGCGTGACACGTCACTCAGACAAATTAATTAGTGAACTAAATGTTATATAATTGTTATTTATTTATATGTGATTGTATTCACATTTTTTTTCGTAACACCGGTTTTCGCGATTAACGTCAGCACATGAGCAGTGAAAAAGTGAATTATGGCGAAGTGGTTACAACGACGGGGTTTTATATGGCTTTGAATGAAGGTGATGAGGTGGTGTAGCGAGATTTTCCCGCAGGCGGTGCAACCCCGGGAAGGAGCGGTAGCCCCGGTAAGCGCAGCGCCACCGGGGAAGATGGCGGCGCGTCTGGCCGCAAAACACAAAAACAAAAGGCCCGGTCTTCCGGCTGAGCCTTTTGTTTACGTTGCTATGACAGCGGCTTTCCCCGGAGGCGGTGCTGCGCACCTTTTCCGGGCTACGGGGTCTGTAGCCCCGGTAA